>NZ_JBIWPN010000039.1:0-43263 GCF_044768305.1 Kitasatospora sp. NPDC101155
TGGCACGCTGTTGAGTTCTCAAGGAACGGACGCTTCCTTCGGACCGCCTTCCAGCGGGCCCTCCGGGCGCTTCGTTCTTTCGTGTTTCCAGCTTACCAGATGTTTTCCGCTCCGCTTTCCGGAGTTTCATTCATCCGATTTGGCTTTTGCCTTTCGGCGCTCCCGAACTCTATCAGAGTTTCTCGGTCCGTTTTCCCGGTCGTTCTCGAATTCAGATTCGAGGACTTCCTTGGGGCTCGTCCCGTGGGGCAACCCGGAGAACATTACGCACCGGGTCGCCCCACGTCAAACCAGCCTCAGGCGGGGTCGGAGCAGGCTCAGACCTCGACGACGACCGGCAGGATCATCGGCCGGCGGCGGTAGTTGTCCGCGACCCACTTGCCGATGGTCCGACGGACCAGCTGCTGCACCTGGCGGGGCTCCAGCACGCCGTCGCTGGCCGAGCGGTCCAGGGCCTCCTGGAGCTTGGAGGCCACCGGCACGAAGGCACTGTCCTCGATGCCGGAGCCGCGGGCCTGGATGGTCGGACCGCCGACGATCTTGCCGTTGGTCGAGTCGACCGCGACGAAGACCGAGATGAAGCCCTCCTCGCCGAGGATCCTGCGGTCCTTGAGCGAGGCCTCGGTGATGTCGCCGACCGAGGCGCCGTCCACGTAGACGTAGCCGGCCTGCACCTTGCCGACGATCCGGGCGACGCCCTTCTCCAGGTCGACGCAGACGCCGTCCTCGGCGATGACCACGCGGTTGCGCGGCACACCGGTGGCGATGCCCAGCTCGGCGGCGGCCCGCAGGTGGCGCCACTCACCGTGGACCGGCATCAGGTTGCGCGGCTTGCAGATGTTGAAGAAGTAGAGCAGCTCGCCGGCCGAGGCGTGGCCGGAGACGTGCACCTTGGCGTTGCCCTTGTGCACGACCTTGGCGCCCCAGCGGGTCAGGCCGTTGATCACGCGGTACACGGCGTTCTCGTTGCCCGGGATGAGCGAGGACGCCAGGACGACGGTGTCGCCCTCGACGATGCGGATCTGGTGGTCGCGGTTGGCCATCCGGGAGAGCGCCGCCATCGGCTCGCCCTGCGAGCCGGTGCAGATGAGCACGACCTCCTTCTCCGGGAGGTCGTCCAGCTGCTTGACGTCCACGATCAGGTTGCCGGGAACCTTCAGGTAGCCGAGGTCGCGGGCGATGCCCATGTTGCGGACCATCGAGCGGCCGACGAAGGCGACCTTGCGACCGTACTCGTGGGCGGCGTCCAGCACCTGCTGGATGCGGTGCACGTGGCTGGCGAAGGAGGCGACGATGATGCGCCGATCGGCGTTCGCGAAAACGTTTCGCAGCGCCGCCGAGATGTCCCGCTCGTGCGGGATGAAGCCGGGGACCTCGGCGTTGGTGGAGTCCACCAGCAGCAGGTCCAGGCCCTCCTCCGCCAGCTTGGCGAAGGTCGGCAGGTCGGTGAGGCGGCCGTCCAGCGGCAGCTGGTCCATCTTGAAGTCGCCGGTGGCCACGACCATGCCGGCGGGGGTGCGGACGGCCACGGCGAGGGCGTCCGGGATGGAGTGGTTGACCGCGATGAACTCGCAGTCGAAGGGGCCGATGCGCTCGCGCTCGCCCTCCTTGACCTCCAGCACGTACGGCCGGATGCGGTGCTCGGCGAGCTTGGCCTCGATCAGCGCCAGGGTCAGCTTCGAACCGATCAGCGGGATGTCCGGGTTCTCCCGGAGGAGGAAGGGGACGGCGCCGATGTGGTCCTCGTGCCCGTGGGTGAGGACGATGCCGTCGACCTTGTCGAGGCGGTCCCGGATGTAGCTGAAGTCCGGGAGGATCAGGTCGACGCCGGGCTGCTCGTCCTCGGGGAAGAGGACGCCGCAGTCGACGATCAGGATGCGGTCCCCGTATTCGAAGACCGTCATGTTGCGGCCGATCTCGCCGAGGCCGCCGAGCGGAGTGATACGGAGGGCGCCCTCCTTCAGGGCCGGGGGTGCGCCGAGTTCGGGGTGCGGGTGGCTCAAAAGACTCTCCTCACGACGCACGCCATATGCCCGGGGTCCTCCCCTGAAGACATATGGCGTGCGTACTCAGTGTCGTTTTCCTACTGGGTCGGTGCTTTCGCGCCTTCGGTCCGGTCCAGCGGCGGTCCCGTGAGGGTCCGGCGAGCCGGGGCGCGCACGTCTGTGTCTGCTACAGGTCTACCCCGCCGGCGGCGAGATCCTGCTTCAATCGGTCGATCTCCTCGGGCGTCGCGCCGACCAGCGGCAGCCGCAGCGGGCCGGCCGGCAGGCCCTGGAGTCCCAGCGCGGCCTTGGTGAGGATCGCGCCCTGGGTGCGGAACATACCCGTGAACACGGGCAGCAGACCCTGGTGGATCGCGGTGGCCTTGGCCACATCACCCGCCAGGTAGGCCTCGATCATCGTCTTCAGCTCACCGGCCACCACGTGTCCGACGACGCTGACCACGCCGACGGCTCCGACCGACAGCAGCGGCAGGTTGAGGATGTCGTCGCCGGAGTACCAGGCGAGGTCGGAGCGGGCGATCGCCCAGGCCGCGGCGCCGAGGTCGCCCTTGGCGTCCTTGTTGGCGACGATCCGCGGGTGCTCGCCGAGCCGGACCAGCGTCTCGTGGCTCAGCGCGACCCCGCTGCGGCCCGGGATGTCGTACGCCATGACCGGCAGGCCCGTGGCGTCGGCGACCTGCATGAAGTGCCGGTACAGGCCCTCCTGCGGGGGCTTGTTGTAGTACGGCGTGACCACGAGCAGGCCGTGCGCCCCGGCGGCCTCGCCCTGGCGGGCCAGCTCGACGCTGTGGTGCGTGTCGTTGGTGCCGACGCCGGCCACCACGTGCGCCCGGTCCCCGACCGCCTCCACCACGGCGCGGACGAGCTGGGCCTTCTCGGCGTCGCTGGTGGTCGGGGACTCACCGGTGGTGCCGTTGACGACGAGGCCGTCGTTCCCGGAGTCGACGAGGTGCGTGGCGAGGCGCTGGGCGCCGTCGAGGTCGAGTCCGCCGTCGGCGGTGAACGGGGTGACCATCGCGGTCAGCACCCGGCCGAACGGCGTCTGGGGGGTGGAGGTCGGAGCCATGGGTCCAAAGCTACTCGTAGGCGGTGGGGCGGTACCCATGCCGGTCCAGGGTTCGGACAGGTGTAGCAGGTCAGAGGCAGGAAATGGGATCCCGGTACTGCCCGCTCGGGGGTTCGGGCAGCACCGGAATCCGTGGTCACGAATCTAGGGAGCGGCTAGAAAAGCCGCAATCCAGACATGCCACATACTCTGCCCATATGCCTGTCGTCCCAGGTCAGGGGGCGACTCGACCGTGCTTCTCGAAGGCCGCATGGGTGAGCGGCATGAGCTGGGCCCACTGCTGCTCCATCTGCTCGGCGACCATCTCGATCTCGCGCTGCGGGAACGACGGCACCGCCGAGTTCTCCCGCCTGGTGCGCAGCGAGAGGAAGTGCATCAGCGAGCGCGAGTTGCAGGTCGCGTACATCGAGGAGAACAGGCCGACCGGCAGCACCGCGCGGGCCACCTCCCGGGCCACGCCCGCCGCCAGCATCTCCTGGTAGCGCGCGTAGGACTCGCGGTACGCGGCCTCCATCGCCTCGCTCGTGGTCCTGTGCTGCTCCGGGGTGCCCTCGGTGAACTCGTACTTGCCGGGGCGGCCCTGCTGGACCAGCTTCCGGTCCTCGCCGGGGACGTAGAAGACCGGCTGCAGCTCGCGGTAGCGGCCGGACTCCTCGTTGTACGACCAGCCGCTGCGGTGGCGGTGGAACTCGCGGAACACGAAGATCGGCGCGCTGATGAAGAATGTCATCGAGTTGTGCTCGAAGGGCGTGCCGTGCCGGTCCCGCATCAGGAAGTTGATCAGGCCCTTGGACTTCTCCGGGTCCTGCTGGAGCGCCTCCAGGGACTGCTCGCCCGCGGTCGAGACCCGGGCCGCCCAGATGACGTCCGAGTCGGAGGCGGCGCTGCGGACCAGCTCCACCGTCACGTCGCTGCGGAAGCTGGGGGCCGTCGGTTCGTCGCTCACGCGTTACTCCTTGCGGGTTCGGTGCTGTGCAGCTTGATGGCGTGCTGCATGGTCTTACGGGCGCGCGGGGTGTCGCCGGCGTCGGCGTACGCCACGGCGAGGCGGAACCAGACCCGCCAGTCGCCGGGCGCGGCCTCCGCCTCGGCCTGGCGGCGGGCGAACACCGCGTCGGCCGAGGCCCGGTCGATCCGCCCGCCGGTGGTGCGCTTCAGCTCGTCCACCGGCAGGCCGCCCTCGGCCTCCAGCTCGTGGGCGAGCTGCTCGCTGGCCCGGCCGAAGCGGACAGTCTGGCGCAGGAACCAGACGCCGATCATCGGGATGACGAAAGCACAGATGCCGATGCCGATGCCGAGCGGCTTGCCGGTGGCGATCAGCTGGACGCCCTCCCCCACGCAGAGCAGGGCGACCAGCAGCAGCACGCCGGACAGGACGAAGAAACCGGTACGAGAGGTCATGCCACTCTCCCAGGAATGAGCACGGTCACAGGTCCAGGAAGTGTTCGAGGCCGAAGGTCAGCCCCGGCGTCCCGACGACCTTGCGCACGCCCAGCAGGATGCCCGGCATGAAGCTGCTGTGGTGCAGCGAGTCGTGCCGGATGGTGAGCGTCTCGCCGGTGTCGCCGAACATCACCTGCTGGTGGGCGAGCAGGCCGCGCAGCCGTACCGCGTGCACCGGCACCCCGTCCACGTCGGCGCCGCGGGCGCCGGGCAGGCTGTGGGTGGTCGGGTCCTGCTGCCGGGGGCGGCCGGCCTCGGCGCGGGCGGCCGCGATCAGCTGGGCGGTGCGGGTGGCGGTGCCGCTGGGGGCGTCGGCCTTGCGGTCGTGGTGCAGCTCGACCACCTCGACCGACTCGAAGTACCGGGCGGCGATCTGGGAGAACTTCATGCCGAGGATCGCACCGATGGAGAAGTTCGGCGCGATCAGCAGGCCGAGCTCCGGGGCCCGGTCGAGCCAGCCGCGGACGGTGGCGAGCCGCTCGTCCGTCCAGCCGGTGGTGCCGGTGACCACGTGGATGCCGTGGTGCAGGCAGTAGTCGAGGTTGCCCATCACCGAGTCCGGGTGGGTCAGCTCGACGACGACCTGGGCCCCGGCCCCGGTCAGCTCCTCCAGCTCGGAATCGCGGCCGAGGGTGGCCACCAGCTCCAGGTCCGGCGCGGCCTCGACGGCCTTGACCGCCTCGGAGCCGATCCGGCCCTTGGCGCCGATCACGGCGACACGCAGTGTCATAGCGAAAGTCCTCTCACCAGCAAACTCACACCGGGCAATCTCGGGCCGGGCAATCTCAGACCAGCAGATCGGCGAGCTTGGCGGCCCGCTTGTCGTTGACCGGGCCGATCAGCGCCAGCGACGGCCGGTACGCGCCCAGCACATCACGGGCCACCGCGTGGACGTCCTCCAGGGTCACGGCCCCGATCCGCTCCAGCATGTCGTCGACCGACAGGTGGTGCCCGTAGCTGAGCTCGGCCTTGCCGATCCGGTTCATCAGCGACCCGGTGTCCTCCATGCCGAGCACGGTGGAACCGGAGATCTGGCCGATCGCGCGGTGCAGCTCCTCCTCGGTGATGCCCTCGGCGACCACCTTGGCCAGCTCGGCGCGGCAGATCCGCAGCACCTCCTCGACCCGCTTGGGCTGGCAGCCGGCGTAGATGCCGAACAGGCCGCTGTCCGCGTACGAGGAGGAGTACGAGTAGACCGAGTACGCCAGCCCGCGCTTCTCCCGGACCTCCTGGAACAGCCGGGAACTCATCCCGCCGCCCAGGGCCGCGTTGAGCACGCCCATCGCCCAGCGGCGCTCGTCGTGCCGGGGCACCCCGGGCACGCCCAGCACCAGGTGGGCCTGCTCGGTGGAGCGGTTGAGCACCTCGACCCGGCCGGCCGTGCGCAGTGCCTTGACGCCGCGGCGGGCCTCGGCGGGGACCGCGGTGGAGCGGGCCAGCACCGGGGCGAAGGCCTGCTCGACCTGCTTGACCACCTTGCGGTGGTCCAGGTTGCCGGCCGCGGCGACGACCAGGTGCTCCGGGCGGTAGCGGCGGTGGTAGAAGCCGGCGACCTGGTCCCGGGTGAGAGCCTTGATGGTCTCCTGGGTGCCGAGGATCGGGCGGCCGAGCGGGCCGCTGCCGTAGATCACCTTGGCGAACAGGTCGTGGACCACGTCACCCGGGTCGTCCTCGGCCATCGCCATCTCTTCCAGGATGACGCCGCGCTCGGCCTCCACGTCCTCGGTGCGGATCAGCGAGCCGGTGAGCATGTCGCAGACCACGTCGATGGCCAGCGGCAGGTCGGTGTCCAGGACCCTGGCGTAGTAGCAGGTGTTCTCCTTCGCGGTGAAGGCGTTCATCTCGCCGCCGACCGCGTCCAGGGCGGCCGAGATGTCCAGCGCGCTGCGCCGCTCGGTGCCCTTGAAGAGCAGGTGCTCCAGGTAGTGGGTGGCGCCGTTGAGCTGCGGGGTCTCGTCCCGCGAGCCGACGCCGACCCAGATGCCGAAGGTCGCGGAGCGCACCGTCGGCAGGGTCTCGGTGACGACCCGCAGGCCGCCGGGCAGCACGGTGCGGCGCACCGTTCCGGCGCCGTCGACGCCCTTGAGCAGGGTCCGGGTGGTGCCGGGTCGCTGCTTTACCGCCGGGGCCTGGGCCACGGGGGGTACCTCCAGACAAAACGCACGTGGAAAGACACGTACGGACGAACGCGTGGACAACAGGGTGCGGCCCGCACGCCGGGAGGCGTACGGGCCGCAAGGGGTCAGCTAGCGGCGCTTCACTCGGAAGCGGCCTCGCCGCCCTCCTCGCCCTCGACGACCGGGATCAGGGAGAGCTTGCCGCGGGGGTCGATCTCGGCGATCTCGACCTGCACCTTGGCGCCGACGCCGAGGACGTCCTCGACGTTCTCCACGCGCTTGCCGCCGGCCAGCTTGCGGATCTGCGAGATGTGCAGCAGGCCGTCCTTGCCCGGCATGAGCGAGACGAACGCGCCGAAGGTCGTGGTCTTGACCACGGTGCCCAGGTAGCGCTCGCCGACCTCCGGCATGGTCGGGTTGGCGATCTGGTTGATCGTGGTGCGGGCGGCCTCGGCGGCCGGGCCGTCGGCGGCACCGATGTAGATGGTGCCGTCGTCCTCGATCGTGATCTCGGCGCCGGTGTCCTCCTGGATCTGGTTGATCATCTTGCCCTTGGGGCCGATGACCTCACCGATCTTGTCCACCGGGATCTTGATGGTGATGATGCGCGGCGCGTTCGGGGACATCTCGTCCGGGGAGTCGATGGCCTCGTTCATCACGTCGAGGATGTGCAGGCGGGCGTCGCGGGCCTGCTTCAGCGCGGCGGCCAGCACCGAGGCCGGGATGCCGTTGAGCTTGGTGTCCAGCTGCAGCGCGGTGATGAAGTTGCGGGTACCGGCGACCTTGAAGTCCATGTCGCCGTACGCGTCCTCGGCACCCAGGATGTCGGTCAGCGCGACGTAGTGGGTCTCACCGTCGATCTCCTGGGAGATCAGGCCCATGGCGATACCGGCGACGGCGGCCTTCAGCGGCACACCGGCGTTCAGCAGCGACATGGTCGAGGCGCAGACCGAGCCCATCGAGGTGGAGCCGTTGGAGCCGAGCGCCTCGGAGACCTGGCGGATGGCGTACGGGAACTCCTCGCGGGTGGGCAGCACCGGCAGGATGGCCCGCTCGGCCAGGGCGCCGTGGCCGATCTCGCGGCGCTTGGGCGAGCCCACGCGGCCGGTCTCGCCGACCGAGTACGGCGGGAAGTTGTAGTTGTGCATGTAGCGGCGACGCGTCTCCGGGGAGAGCGTGTCCAGCTGCTGCTCCATGCGCAGCATGTTCAGCGTGGTGACACCCAGGATCTGGGTCTCGCCGCGCTCGAACAGGGCCGAGCCGTGGACGCGCGGGATGGCCTCGACCTCGGCGGCCAGGGTGCGGATGTCGGTGACGCCGCGGCCGTCGATGCGGATCTTGTCCGTGATGACGCGCTCGCGGACGATCTTCTTGGTCAGCGCGTTGTAGGCGGCGCTGATCTCCTTCTCGCGACCCTCGAACTCGGGGAGCAGCTTCTCGGCCGCAACCGCCTTGACGCGGTCCAGCTCGTTGTTGCGCTCCTGCTTGCCCGGGATGGTGAGGGCCTGGGCCAGCTCGTCCTTGACGGCGGCGGTCAGCGCGGCGAGGACGTCGTCCTGGTAGTCCAGGAAGACGGGGAACTCGGCGGTCGGCTTGGCGGCCTGGGCCGCCAGCTGCGACTGCGCGGCGCACAGCACCTTGATGAACGGCTTGGCGGCCTCGAGACCGGCGGCCACGACCTCCTCGGTCGGCGCCTCGGCGCCGCCCTCGACCAGCTTGATGGTCTTGTCGGTGGCCTCGGCCTCGACCATCATGATCGCGACGTCGCCGTCCGGCAGGACGCGACCGGCGACGACCATGTCGAAGACGGCCGACTCCAGCTCGCTGTGGGTCGGGAAGGCGACCCACTGGCCCTTGATCAGCGCGACGCGCACGCCGCCGATCGGGCCGGAGAACGGCAGGCCCGCCAGCTGGGTGGAGGCGGAGGCGGCGTTGATGGCGACCACGTCGTACAGGTGGTCGGGGTTGAGCGCCATCACGGTGCAGACGACCTGGACCTCGTTGCGCAGGCCCTTGACGAAGGACGGGCGCAGCGGGCGGTCGATCAGGCGGCAGGTGAGGATCGCGTCCTCGGAGGGCCGGCCCTCGCGACGGAAGAACGAGCCGGGGATGCGGCCGGCGGCGTACATCCGCTCCTCGACGTCCACGGTCAGCGGGAAGAAGTCGAAGTGCTCCTTCGGCTGCTTGGACGCGCTGGTGGCCGACAGCACCATGGTGTCGTCGTCCAGGTAGGCCACGGCGGAGCCGGCGGCCTGACGGGCCAGACGGCCGGTCTCGAAGCGGATGGTACGGGTGCCGAAGGAACCGTTGTCGATCACGGCCTCGGCGTAGAACACGTTCTCTTCCACCTGGAAGATCTCCTCTTTCGTACGTCTCCGGGAGAGCGCCCCCGCGCACTGCCTTGCGGTTGGCCCTGGGGCCCTCCTGCCAGGGAGGGCGGCAGTCGGGCCGGTCTTCGATCGAAGCCTCCGGCGTGCCCCGCTCGGCTGCGGGGGTTCCGGGGGCCACTACCGAGGACCGGCGCCTCACGGCTGCCGGGCCGGGACGGGCGGTTCGCGTCTGGACGCTCTCTCGGATGCGGGCGGCTTCCGTTTGAAGCCTTCGTCCCGCGGGGGTTTCGGGTCTTTCTGCCAGGGTGGCGCGCTGGTGCGCCATCACCCGGCATGCCCACAACCCTACGGTGCAATCCTCGGCCACCTGGGGAGGTGCGCGCGAGTTGTTATGTCCGGGTGCCGCGGGCAGCGAGCTTGTCGCTGGCCGCCGCGGCATACGCGCGAGGGGCGGCTCCCCGGCGTGGGGAGCCGCCCCGAGCAGCGGTCTTAGCGGGCGCCACCGGCGGCACCGCGGCGGATGCCCAGGCGGTCGACGAGCGTACGGAAGCGCTCGATGTCCTTCTTGGCCAGGTACTGCAGCAGGCGACGGCGCTGGCCGACCAGGATCAGCAGGCCACGACGCGAGTGGTGGTCGTGCTTGTGGGTCTTGAGGTGCTCGGTCAGGTCCGAGATGCGACGGGACAGCATGGCCACCTGGACCTCGGGGGAGCCGGTGTCGCCCTCCTTGGTGCCGAACTCGGCCATGATCTGCTTCTTGACGTCAGAGGCGAGAGCCACTGCAACTCCTTCAAGGTCTTACCGAGCGGTCCTGGTCGACAGCACAGGACTCTGCGAGAACTCGGTGTCGGAGCGCGGCCGGCACCCCTCCGGATTTGTCGCTGGACGACCAACCGGGGGCGGACACACGGCTGCGCTCGGAGGCCAAGCGTACCAGTGCCGCCCACCCGGCTGGCCAGCGGGCCTCACGAGGGGTAGCGGAGCGGTTCCCGGGGAGGGCGGTGGCGGGCGGCGGGGTCAGCCGGTGGCGCCGCGGACCAGCCGGTAGATGTTCAGGACGGCGAGCGCCAGCGGCACCAGGGACATCAGGGTGAGGCTGTCGACCAGGTCCAGGATGCGCCCCCAGAACGGGGAGACGCCGAGCCTGGGCACCACCAGGGCGATCGCGGTGAGCAGCGCGGCCCCGAAGGCGATGGAGGCGGCCAGCCAGATGGTGCGCAGGTCGAGCTCGGTGGTGGAGCCGGCCGCGCGCAGGAAGAACTGCGGGGTGTGCAGGGACAGCCCGACGATCAGCAGGCACAGGCCCAGCAGGCCGGCGACGGTGAGGCTGAGGACCTGCGCGGTGTAGCGGAACAGCCGGGCGCGCAGCATGGTGGCGATGCCCAGGGCCAGCGCGAGCAGCTCGGGGAAGGTCCGGTCGGTGAAGGCGAGGACGGCGCAGGCACCGACCACCACCGCGGCGCAGCCGCCGACCAAGCCGACCAGCACCTCGTGGCCGCGGCGCGCCTGGTGGGCGATCTTCTCGTACTGGACGGCCTCGGCGCGCTCGGCTTCCTCGTCGTAGTCGCGGCTGCGGGTGCGGGTCTGGCCGGGGGCGCTGAAGCCGACCGGCAGCCGCGCGAAGCGGGCGGAGAGGCTGGGCAGGAAGCCGACCGCGGCCACGGCGGCGACACCGGTGACGGCGGCGATGTTCCCGGCCGGGGTGCCGGGCATCAGCACGGCGGTGAAGGTGGCGAGCGAGCCGGCGGTGGCGACGAAGGCGGCGGCGACGAACACCGCGTCCTTCTCGGGCAGCAGTCCGGCCAGCAGCACGGCGACCACCAGGACGGCGACGCAGCCGGTCAGGAACTGGAGCCGGCCGGGGCCGTCCCACTTGTGGGCGACGGCGAGGATGCCGCTGCCGCCGATCATGGCGTGCGGCAGGGCGCCGAGGCCGAGCGCGAGGGCGGAGTGGGCGTCCTGGTAGACCCGGGCGCGCACCCCGGCGAGCGCGGTGAGCACGACGGCGGTGACGCCGGCCAGGATGCCGGGCAGTCCGTGCATGTCGTGGCGCAGGTCGGAGAACCAGAGCGCGAAGCCGAGCAGGGTGAGCAGCACCCCGGCGCCGATCAGGCTGAAGCCGCGCATCAGGTCGACGGTCCAGAACCGGCGGTCGGCCTCGACGGCGCTGGCGATGGCGTCGGCGACGTCGTCGTAGACGGCCGGCGGGAGGGACTCGGCGAAGGGGCGCAGCGCGAGCAGGTCGCCGTCGCGGACCTGCTGGGCGGACAGCGACAGGCTGCTGTCGAGCACCGTGCCGTCGCGGCGGACCAGGTGGAAGCCGGTGGGGGCGCCGTCGGGCTGGCTCTGCTTGGCCAGCCGCAGCACCTCGGGGTAGACGTCCGCGAGCGGGACGTCCTCGGGCAGGGCGACGTCGATCTTGCTGTCGGGGGCGACGACGGTCACCCGGCAGTAGCCGGTGGCAGCCGCGCTCATGCGCCCACCTCGCTCCGCTCGCCAGGCGCTTCGCGCAACGGGCAGCTCTCGATGATGAGCTCGCTCCGCTCACTCATAGATGACTGCACCTCGATCCTTCGACGCACTGGCGCTCCCCCTTGTTGACGGTGCCGCGGCACGGCTGCGCGCGGTGTGGCGGTGGAACCGGCCCGGCCGGTCCGCGAGTTGGCGCGGCGTTACCCTACCCGTTCGGTTCGTGCCCGGCGCCGGTGCGGGGCGGCGGGCGGTGCGGGGGCGGCCGGGGCCGGAACGCGCCGCTATGTAGGATCGGCGCCTGCGCAAGGTAGTACGGGGGCTGCGCTGTGTGAGGCGTCCTCAGCCACAACCGTCCCGTACGGACCGTACGCAGTCGCGTGAGGGCTGATGCCGAAGTGATCGATCGACGCCGCGGGGTGGATGACACATGGGTGTGATCACGGTCAAGCGACCGGCCAGGGCGTACCCGCCGACCGTGCCGGACGAGCCGTTGGAGCTGGTGACTCCGCCCGAGCTGCCCCGGCAGGGCGGCGAGGACTGGCTGATGAGCATCCTGCCGATGCTCGGCATGGGCGGCTCGGCGGTGTTCTTCTTCTCGCCCGGCGCGGCCGCCCCGATGAAGATCATGGGCGGTCTGATGGTCGCCTCGACGGTCGGCATGGTGCTGGCCCAGATCGTGCGGGCCCGCAAGGGCGGTTCGACCGCGATGGCGGACGAGCGGCGCGACTACCTCAAGTACCTGCAGCAGACGCGCCGCCAGGTGCGCCGCACCGCGGAGAGCCAGCGCGGCGCGCTGCTGTTCCTGAACCCGGCGCCGGACCAGCTGTGGTCGATCGTCGAGGACGGCCGGCGGCTGTGGGAACGGCGGACCTCGGACGGGGACTTCGCGCAGATCCGGGTGGGCCTCGGGCCGGTGCAGCTGTCCACCCCGCTGGTGGCGCCGCAGACCGCGCCGATGGACGAGCTGGAGCCGCTGTCGGCGGCCGCGATGCACTCCTTCCTGAAGGCGCACGGCACCCTGCAGGACCTGCCGCTGGCGGTGTCGCTGCGGGCCTTCTACCACATCACGGTGTGCGGGGACCCGGACTCGGTGTACGGCAACGTGCGCGCGATGATCGCCCAGTTGACCACCCTGCACTCGCCGGACGACCTGCTGGTGGCGGTCGCGGCGGCGCCCGGCGCGGCCGAGGAGTGGGGCTGGACCAAGTGGCTCCCGCACAACCAGCACCGCAAGGAGGCCGACGGCGCGGGCTCGCGCCGACTGTTCGCCACCGACCTGGGCGAGCTGGAGTACCTGCTGCAGGACGAACTGGCCGGCCGCCAGCGCTTCGTCCGGGACGCCGCGCCCGCGGCGGACCAGCCGCACATCGTGGTGGTCATGGACGGCGCCGGGGTGCCGCACGACTCGGTTCTGGCCGGCGCCGAAGGCGTCCAGGGGGTGACCGTCATCGAGGTCGTCCCGGGCGAGGTGGACGAGCCCAGCGGGCACCTGATGGTGACGGTCAACTCCGAGGAGCTGGTGCTGCGTTCGGCCTCCGGCGCGACCTACACCGGCAAGCCGGACCTGCTCTCGGCGTGGCAGTCCGAGGCACTGGCGCGGCAGTTGGCGCCGTACCGGATCTCGGCCGGCGGCGACGACGAACCGCTGCTGTCCAACCTGGACTTCACCGACATGATGAACTCGGGCGACCCGGGCTCCTTCGACGTAAGCCGCAGCTGGCGCTCCCGCCCCCAGCACGAGCGGCTGCGGGTGCCGATCGGCGTCGGCGCCAACGGCGAGCACGTCTACCTGGACATCAAGGAGGCCGCGCTGGAGGGCATGGGCCCGCACGGCCTGTGCGTCGGCGCGACCGGTTCCGGCAAGTCGGAGCTGCTGCGCACCCTGGTGCTGGCGCTGGCGATGACCCACTCCTCGGAGACGCTCAACTTCGTGCTCGCCGACTTCAAGGGCGGTGCGACCTTCTCCGGCATGGCGGACATGCCGCACACCTCCGCGGTGATCACCAACCTGGAGGGCGAACTCACCCTGGTCGACCGCATGCGCGACGCGATCGAGGGCGAGCTGCAGCGCCGACAGGAGCTGCTGCACCGCTCCGGCAACTACGCCAACCTCCACGAGTACGAGCGGGCCCGGGCGGCCGGCGCGGCGCTGGACCCGCTGCCCTCGCTGGTGCTGATCATCGACGAGTTCTCCGAACTCCTCACCGCCAAGCCGGACTTCATCGAGATGTTCATCCAGATCGGCCGCATCGGCCGATCGCTGGGGGTGCACCTGCTGCTGGCCTCGCAGCGCCTGGAGGAGGGCAAGCTGCGCGGCCTGGACACCTACCTCTCGTACCGGATCGGTCTGCGCACCTTCTCGGCGGCCGAGTCGCGGGCGGCCATCGGGGTGCCGGACGCGTACCACCTGCCGCCGGTGCCGGGTGTCGGCTACCTGAAGTTCGGCGAGGACGTGATGGACCGGTTCAAGGCCGCGTACGTCTCGGGGCCGTACCGGGCGCCGGGGCAGCAGCGGTCGACCGGCGGACGCCGGGTGAACGCCCGCCCGGTGGAGTTCACCGCGGCCTACGTGGAGCTGCCGGACCCGGTGGAGGAGGAGGCTCCGCAGGCGCCGGAGCAGGACGACGCGCTGGTGGACACCGTGCTGGACGTGTTCGTCCAGCGGATGTCCGGCCAGGGCCCGGCCGCGCACCAGGTGTGGCTGCCGCCGCTGGACGAGGCGCCGAGCATCGACCACCTGCTGCCGCCGCTGCAGGTCGTCCCGGAGCGCGGGCTGACCGCGCCGGGCTACCCGGGCGGCCGGCTGCGGACGCCGATCGGCGTCGTGGACAAGCCCCGCGAGCAGAAGACCGACATCCTGGAGGTCGACTACGCGGGGGCGGCCGGCCACGGTCTGGTCGTGGGCGGCCCGCGCTCGGGCAAGTCGACCGTGGTGCGCACCGCGGTGGCCTCCTTCGGCGTCACCCACACCCCGCGCGAGGTGCAGTTCTACCTGCTGGACTTCGGCGCGGGCAGCTTCCAGTCGCTGACCGGACTGCCGCACGTCGGCGGGGTGGCCGGGCGGCTGGACGTGGACAAGGTGCGCCGGATGGTCTCCGAGGTGCACGGGGTGATGAACCGGCGCGAGGAGCTGTTCCGGAGCACCGGGATCGACACCATCGGGACGTACCGGGCCCGGCGGGCGGCCGGTCAGCTGCCGGACGAGGCCTTCGGCGACGTCTTCCTGGTGATCGACGGCTGGAACACCTTCAAGCAGGAGTTCGAGGCGCTGGAACCGGTGATCGGCGACATCGCCCAGCGCGGCCTCGGCTACGGCGTCCACCTGATCATCACCGCGACCCGCTACGCGGAGGTCCGCCCGGCGCTGAAGGACCTGCTGCAGAACCGCATCGAGCTGAAGCTCGGTGACGCGATGGAGTCCGAGGTGGACCGCCGGGTGGCGCAGAACGTCCCGCCGCTGGCCGGTCGCGGCGTCACCGCGGATCGGCTGCACTTCCTGTCCGGCCTGCCGCGCCTGGACGGCGCCTCCACGGTGGAGGACCTGCAGGACGGCGTGGCCGGCCTGATCAGCGCGGTCGACGGGGCCTGGACCGGCCCGCGCGCCCCGCAGGTGCGCATGCTGCCGGCCGTGCTGGACGGGAACTCGCTGCCGAAGGGCTCCGAGCACCCGGAGCGCGGCGTCTCCTTCGGCGTGGACGAGGCCGAGCTGGCGCCGGTGTTCGTCAACTTCGAGACCGACCCGCTGTTCATCGTCTTCGGCGACACCGAGTCGGGGAAGTCGGCGGTGCTGCGCATGCTGATCAAGCAGATCACCGAGCGCTACACGCCCGAGCAGGCGGGCATCGTGGTCGGCGACTACCGGCGCGCGCTGCTGGGCACCGTGCCGCCGGAGTACCTGGTGGAGTACGCGGCGGCGCAGCCGGCCATGTCGGCGATCGTCGACATGCTGCGCGGGGCCTGCGCCCGCCGCCTGCCCGGTCCGGACGTGACCGCCGAGCAGCTGCGCAACCGCAACTGGTACAGCGGCAAGGACATGTTCGTGATCGTCGACGACTACGAGCTGGTCGCGACCAGCTCGGGCAACCCGCTGGCGCCGCTGGCCGAGTTCCTGCCGTTCGCCCGGGACATCGGCCTGCGGGTGATCGTGGCCCGCAGCGCGGGCGGCGCCGGGCGCTCGCTGTACGAGCCGGTGATCCAGCGGATGCGCGAGCTGGGCGGGCAGGGCGTGATCCTCTCCGGCAACCGGGACGAGGGCGCGCTGCTGGGCACCGTCAAGCCGCAGGCGCTGCCGCCGGGCCGAGGCGTCTACGTGTCACGCCGCGCGACCAACGGACAGATGGTCCAGACGGGCTGGCTGCCGGTGGCGTGACCGGGCCGCCGGATACGGACGGTGATCGAAGGGGTCGGACTCCCAGGAGTCCGACCCCTTCGTCGTCCCAGGTGCTGAAACGTTACCTAGATCTTTCCGGGAGGGGGCTGCGGTTCCCGTACCCGGCCGGGGAGTTGCGCCGCCGTTTGGAGGCGCCTGGGCGTAGTGCCATCCAGCCGGATCGACACCTTCGAATGGCGGCCTGCAACACGAAGTTCACCTTCGATTCATCCCCGATGCGGTCGAGGTAACAAGTCGGACAAACCACACGATGACCGTACGTGATCATCGGATCGCATGGTTATGCCCTCTGCCGCAACGGATTCCGAAGCAGTTCCGCCGTTGACGCAATCAATACGCCCAAGGTTCCATTGCGGCCCGGGAGCGACCGGAACAGACCCGAGCAACCAGCCAGCGGAGGCGATACCGCTCCCATTCCAAGGACCGCTCAGAGCCGATCGGAAGCCACATGACCGACACGCTTCGCCCGCCACAGACCGTAACCGCCACGGCGGACGGGGCAGCCGCCCCCCAGCAGCTCAAGCGCTCCATCGGCGTCGTGGGCGGCACACTGCTCACGCTGTCCTGCGTCACCCCGGCCTCGACGCTCTTCGTGATCGTGCCGCAGCTGTTCTCCAGCATCGGCAGCGCCACCGCCATGGCCATCGCCATCGGCTCGGTGCTCTGCATCGCGGTCGCGTTCTGCTACTCCGAGCTCGGCACCCTGATCCCCAGCGCCGGCGGCGAGTACGCGATGGTCGGCACCCTGGCCGGGCGGCTGGCGGGCTGGCTGGTCTTCATCCAGTCGCTCATCGTGGTGATGATCGTCCCGTCGGTCATCGCTCTCGGCACCGCCGACTACCTGGCACCCGTCCTCCACGTCGACAAGCCGATCGCCGGCGCCGCTGTCATGCTGGCCGCCACCCTGGCCGGCCTGCTCGACCTGCGGGCCAACGCCTGGATCACCGGCATCTTCCTGGTCCTGGAGGTCGTCGCCGCCGGCGTCGTCTCGGTGCTCGGCTTCGCCCACAGCAACCCCGGCCACCCCGGCCTGCTGCACGGCGTGGTCGCCGGGGACCGCGGCGCCGTCAGCCCTGTCCACATCGGCGCCATCGTCGGCGCGCTCGGCATCGCCCTCTTCGTCACCCAGGGCTTCTCCACCGCCGTCTACCTGTCCGAGGAGCTGGAGAACCCGCGCCGCACCGTCTCGCGCACCGTGCTGTGGACGCTCGGCCTGTCCAGCGCCATCATCCTGATCCCGGTCGCCGCCATCACCGTGGGCGCCCCCGACCTGAAGACCCTGGCCTCCGGCGACATCTCCGGCATGGTCACCACCTGGAGCAACTCCGCGGTCGGCACCTTCATCAGCCTGTGCATCGCGCTGGCCATCATCAACGCCGGCATCGTGATGGTCATCCAGAACTCCCGGGTGCTGTTCGCCTCCGCCCGCGACAAGGCCTGGCCCGAGCCGGTCAACAAGGCCTTCGGCACCCTCGGCCGCTTCGGCTCCCCGTGGATCGCCACCCTGGCGGTCGGCATCCCCGGCGCCGCGCTCTGCTTCGTCAAGGGCGAGCTGCTCAGCAACATCACCGGCGTCGCCGTCACCGCGATGTACCTGCTGGTCGCGGTCGCCTCGCTGCTCTCCCGGCGCGGCCACCACAAGCACGCCTCCGCCTGGCGGATGCCGCTGTGGCCGGTCGTCCCGGCGCTGCTGATCCTCGTGCTCCTCTTCATCATGACCAAGCTGAACGTCGAGCCCCTGCTGTGGACCGGCGGCATCACCGCCGCCGCCACCCTCTACTGGCTGTTCTACCTGCGTCCCCGGCAGGCCACCCACTGGGTGATCAGCCTCCCCGAGGACCAGCAGGGCTGACCCCCCGCTCCCCCACATCCCCCACACGGCAGTGCCCCGGGCTCCCCCAAGCCCGGGGCACTGCCACGTTCACGCCGCTACTTCTTCAGCTTCCAGACCGGGGCGGCGGCGATCGCCTGCATCTGGTCGTTGCTCAGCACCGGGGTCTTGCGGGTCGCCGGGGTCTTCTGCGTGCCGCTGTTGAACGAGCTGATCACCACGCGCAGGCCGTCCGGGTGCAGGGTGTCGACGGTCCACATGCCCGGGTTGCCGCCCTCCTTGCGGATCACCACCTTGGTGCCGTCCGGCAGCGCCTGGGCGTTGCCGAACAGCTGTCCCTTCACGTCCTCGCTGTGGCTCCAGTCCTGGACGTTGAGCTGCACCATGGACTTGCCCTTGCCGTCGTCGAGCACGAAGTTGGCGTAGCCGAAGCCGTCGCCACTGGCCTCCGTCTCGGTCAGCCCGTTCGGCAACAGCTTGGCGACGGTCTGCAGGATCTCGTCCGCGCTGTAATCCTTGCTGGTGTCCCGGGGCTTGACCGGCTTCGGCTCCGGGATCGAGGCGACGACCCGGTCCCAGGACTTGTCGGTGACGATCGCCTTGAGCTGCTCCGGCGACAGCGGCGGCGTCGGACGGCTGTCCGGCGAGCCCTTCTCAGCCGGGGAGTTCCACTCGGACAGCTCGATCTGGCGGCCGTCCTGACCGATCAGCCTGGCGTTCCACCACTTGGTGGTGGCCCGCTTGTCGGGGTACTCGTAGCCCTGAAGGATGGTCAGAGAGCCGCCGCCCGGCAGGGGGGTGCTGGTGCAGGCGTCGTACGGGACCAGCTTCTTGTCCGGGCAGACGTTCTGCGTCAGGTTGGGGCTGTTCTTCCCCAGACGGCTGATCGAGATGCCCATCGCGGCCTGGCCCTGGCCGTCGTCGAAGATCAGGTTGGCGCCCGCGAAGCTGCCGCCGCCCGGCTTGCCGGACTTGTCGTCGGTGCCGGTACCGCTGGCGTCGCTGGTCTGGCCCTTGGGCAGCAGGGCCTTGAAGGCGGCCAGCACCTCGCCCCCGGAGACCGGCGCGGTCGCCGGCGCGGCGGTGGCGGAGGTCGCGGAGGCCGGGGTCACCGCGGCGGTGGAGGAGCTCACGGCCCCGGAACTCGCGGCGGCCACCGTGCCCGTCTCGGAGGACGGGCTGCCGGACCCGGTCAGGTACACCGCGCCGGTGCCGACCAGGGCCAGCGCGGCGGCGCCGCCCACCACTGCGGCGGTCGAGCGCCGGCGCCAGAGGCGGCGGCCACGCTGGTAGCCACCCGCGACCAGGCCGGCCTGATCGGCCTGCTCCGGGCGGAAGCCCTCACCGGTGCGGGTGATGGCGTAGAGAAGATCGTCCTCGAACTTGTCCGGTTCGGACATGGCTGATCACCGTCTCCTTGCGTCACGAATGTGGTCGGTGGGCCGTGCAAAAACGTTCAGCGGGCGGCGAGTTCGGCCAGCGAGTCGCCGAGCAGGGTGCGCAGCCGGGCCAGCGCCCGGGTGGTCCGGGTGCGGACCGCACCGGAGGAGACCCGCAGCACGTCGGCGGTCTCCTCGACGCTGCGGTCCTCCCAGTAGCGCAGCACCAGCACGGCACGGTCCTTGGCCGGCATCCGCCCGAGCGCGTCGAGCAGGGTCAGCCGCAGACTGCCGTCCGCGTCCTGCCCCTCCGGCTCCGGCAGCGCCTCGGTCGGGCGCTCGCCGCTGGAGCGGCGGCGTTGCTGGGCGATGAAGGTGCGCACCATCACGGTGTGGGTGTAGGCCGCCGGGTTGTCGATCCGGTGCCGACCGCCGGTGAAGGCGCTGCGCCGCCAGAGCACGTACATACGGCTGAGGGCCTCCTGCACGAGGTCCTCGGCGTAGTGGGTGTCCCCACTGGTGAGCAGACAGGCCGACCGGTACAGGTGCCCGGTGCGGCTGGAGACGAGTTCCAGGAACTCGGCGTCCTTGGCCTCCCGGCCGCCCCTGATCCACCCCATGCCCGCCGCTCCCCCGCGTCCGCCCGCCCTGACACCTCTTCGATGCGGTGAGCGGCCGACGGTGTTACAGACGTTTCACAGGATTTTTCCGAGCAGTCGCGAGGCGCGGATCAGTCGGCGGACTTGCGGCGCTGGTCGCGCAGCACGACACCGCCGCCGATCAGCAGCGCGACCAGCAGCGCCCCGATCGCGAGCACGTACGTCGCGGTGCGGCCGTCCCGGTCCGCCTGGGTCTCGCCGAGGCCGACCGGCTGCGGCACGATCGGGGCGGCAGCCAGCTGCACCGAGGCGGCCGGGGTGGGGGCGGACGGCGCGAGGTCGGGGGCCGTGGTGACGGCCTTGACCGGGTCCACCACGCCCCAGCCGGTGAACTGGTTCGGGTCGCGCTCGGTGCGCTGGGCGGTCTGCTCGATCCAGGCCCGCACCTGGGCCGGTGTCCACTGCGGATGGGCGCCGACCAGCAGCGCGGCGAGTCCGGCGACGTACGGGGCGGCGAAGCTGGTGCCGTTGTCCACGCACTGCCCGCCCCCGGGCACGGTGGACAGCATCTCGACACCGGGCGCGGCGACCTTCACGAAGGAGCCGTACTGGGAGAACGGCGCGCGCTCGTTGTTGCGGTCCGAGGCGCCGACGGCCAGCACGGTCGGGAAGGCTCCCGGGTAGGTGTCACCCTCCTTGCCGTCGTTGCCGCTGGAGGCGACCACCACGACCTTGCTGTCCTCGGCCCGCTGGACGGCTGCCTTCAGGTCGGCGTAGCCGCCGAAATGGGCGTCACCCGCTCCGCGCACGTCCTGGGAGATGTTGATGACCTTGGCCCCACCGTCGATCGCATCGTTGACGGCCCTGACGAGGGTGGAGACGTCGCCGTTGCCCTCGCTGTCGTTCTGCCGGATCGAGAGGATCTGCGCGTCGGGGGCCAGCCCGACGAAGCCCGTCTTGTCACTCCGGGCGGCGGCGATGATGCCGGCCACCTTGGTGCCGTGGCCGACCGTGTCGTCCTTGGAGGTGCCGTCGACCGGCTTGTTGTTGTCCTCCTTGTTGACCAGCAGGCTGGGGCCCGCCTGCACCTTGTCGACCAGCTGCGGGTGTTGGGGGTCGCCGTTCGACACCTGGCCGGCCAGCTGCGGGTTGCGGGCATCGACCCCGGTGTCGATGACCGCGACCTTCACGCCGGCGCCGGTGGTCTTCCCGCCCTGCCACAGCTCGTCGAGCAGCAGCCGCTGCAGCGACCACGGCACGGTCTGCACATCGGGCGCGGGCTTCGGGCAGTCGCCCGCGGCGGCCAGCCCGGGCCCGCCGTCCGCGTACGCCGGGGCGGTCAGCGGGCCGCCCAGCACCACGAGCGCGGCCAGCGCCGCGGCCGTCCTACGGAACCCGCGTCCGGACACCCTGCCACCCCTCATGTTCTCCACCCGTGCCACGCGCCGAAGGGCGGGTGCCCGGAACCCGGGTACCCGCCCCTGTCGTTCCCGTTCGGGAACCTCCGGTCAGCCGTTGTGCCAGAGCTTGGCGTTCTGGTCCTCGGTCGCCTTGTACTGCTGGGCGGCGCTCTCCAGCGAGCTGGCGATCTTCACGCAGGTGTCGTGCAGGTTGGAGGCGGCGTTGTTCCACTTGGTCTGCTGGGCGTTGTAGCCCTCCTGGGCCGCACCCTGCCAGCTCTGCGAGATGCGGGTGACGTCCTTCTGCAGGTCGCCCAGCAGCGTTTCGATGCGGGCGCTGGAGGCCTTGACCTCTTCGGCCGCGTTGTGAACGGTCTGGAAGTTGACGAGGATGTGGTCGGACACAATGTCTCCCTTGACGAGTATGCGGAGCACCCCGCGCTCAACCGCGGGCGCCCCGTCAGGCGGTAGATCGGAACAGGACGGTGATCAGCGCGGACGCGGCGATCAGCCCTGGTTGCCGAACAGCGCCTTCTGCTCCTCTTCGGTGCTCGCGTAGTGCTTGGTGGTCAGCTCGATCGCGTGCTGGATCTTGCCCAGCGCATCCTTGAGGTCCGCGATGTCCGTGTTGACCTGGTTCTGCAGGCTCGTGTAGGCGCTCGCCGCCTGGCCCTTCCAGCCGCTGGTGATGTTGGTGACCGTGCTGTCGAGCTTCACGCGCTCGGCCTCGATCTTGCCGATCGCGTCCTCGATGCGCTTGGCGAAAGCGTTCATCTCCTGAGCGGTCATCGTGAACTGACCCTGAGCCATGCTCTACCGTCCCCCATGAGACACATTGTGTGCACGGAGGGCCCCACGACCCCCCGCTGCATCACCGGTGTGATGCCCAGCAGCACTGTAGTCGGCACACGCAACTCACCCAACATTGCGCGCCGAGTAGTTACCAGACCATGACACTGGTGCCAATTCCGTTGCCCGGCGCGGCCGATCACGCGTTCTGCGGCTGCGCGGCGCTCTTCGCGGTCAGTGGCGGACCGGCCGGCACCAGGTTCGACCACTGCTGCGGCACCGGCAGCGGCTGGAGGCTCGGGTAGCCCAACCGCGCCTGGTTGCCGCCGGGTTGGTCGTCCGGGTTCTGGGTCGGCTGCCCGCCCGGGTCCCGGGTGCCGGGCGGCGGGGTCGGCGTCTTCGTGGCGCCGGCACTCGGCGAGGCGGTGGGACGGCCTCCGTCACCGTTGGACGGGACGGCGTAGCGCAGGCCGGTCTCGGTGATCAGGAAGTCGCTGCCGGAGCCGCCCGTCCCGTTGTCCATCGCGCGGTAGAACAGGCCGTGACCGGGCGTCACGTACGCCGCGCCCGCGCCGTTGTTGTACGGAGCCGGGTACGCCGTGCCGGCCCAGACGCTGCGCTTGGGCGTGCGCCCGTCCTCGGCCAGGCCGTCGAAGGTGCTGCAGACGACCAGCCGGGCGTCCTGGCGGTCCTGCCAGTTGTTCACCGGCGCACCGGACTTCAGCGGCCAATCGCCCGCGGTGTCCGGCAGCCGGGTGTCGGTGTTGAACTTGGACTGCTCGTCCGGGGTCATCTCGTCGCTGCGCGGCTTCTTGTCCTGGTCGTACTTGTAGAGCATCTGGTTGGCCGGGTTCTGCCGGATCAGCTCCTCCTGGAACGGGGTGATCAGGTAGAGCCGGTCCTTGCCGACCACGTAGCGGCGGTCCTGGTAGTGCACCAGCCGGCCGACCCGGCGGTCCGCCTGGTTCCCCAGCTCCACCTGGGAGTTGGGGCCCTGGGAGTCGACCGTCTCCTTGAGCTGCGGGAAGGTGATCGGGGTGGCGGGCACCAGGGTGTCCAGCCACTCCCGCTTGACCCGCTGCGGCACCGCGTTGGGCCCGAAGACCGCCGTGATCAGCGCCTTGCGCTCCTTGTCGTCCGCCTGCGGCAAGCCGATCTGGTGCTTGCGGCCCTGCGCGTCGACCAGGAACACGTTCGCACCGCCCGCGGACGGCTGCCCCGGCGCCGGAGCGGCGGAGATCTGCTGGTCGTCCGCCTGCTGAACCAGCATCAGCTGGTCCTGGCCGAGCACCCGGTCCTTGGCCGCCAGCGTCGCCGCGTCCTGGCCGGCCGCCACGAACACCGCCTGGTTGACGGTCTCCTGCTTGTCGTCCGAGCCCGGGCGGTCGCAGACCGACCACTTCATCGACTGGCTCGCGTTGTCCTTGCTCGGCAGCTTGTCCGGGGCGTACGGGATGCCGATCGTCGGGCCGTGGTTGGGGTAGCGGTCGAGCACCCCGTCGTCCACCACCACGACCTTGGCGTCCGCGGGCAGCACCAGGCGCGCCGAGGACATGTTCAGCACCTGGTGCAGCCGCTTGGTCTTGCCGTCCGGGTCGGTCAGCACCACGTACCGGGTGGTCGACTGCTTGCCCTGGATGATGTTCTTGCCGCTGTCCCACTGCAGCGGGGCGGCCGGCTTGAACACCCCCCAGACCCCGAAGCCGGCCACGACCAGCGCCCCGACCAGCACGCTCGGCAGCACCGCCTTCACCGGTCGCGGCGCGTCCTCGTCACTGCCCCCGCCGGAGGGCAGCAGGAACGCCCCCACCGTGCGTTTGCGGGCGAAGGTGTACGCGTTCAGCTCGTCCCGGCGCGATGCCATCCTCGTCGTCCCCCTTGTCAGACGTGTGCCAGACGTGGTCGGCCCCCGTCGGCCCGACCCGCCCCGTGGTCCGCACCCGCCGGGCGGGATCCGGCTCGAACCCTCTACGATGCGGCAGCAGACGGTGAGTACGGTACGGGTACGGTCCGCGAACCAGCCAGCCGGGCCGCGACAACGGATCAGAGAGGGCCACCGGGGGATGCCAAGCCAGACCGCTCCAGGACGCCGCGGCACCGCAGGCGGCGGGAGGTCACGCCGGTCCGGACGGGCCCGGGGCGGCCCTTCCGCCCGGGCCGCAGCCGTCCACCCGCCCACGGCCGGCACGGCCGGCGGCCCCGTCCAAGTCCGCGTCAACCCCCGGCCCGGGCTGCTCGGTGGACGCCTGAAGCTCCAACAGCTCGTGCTGGTCGAGGTCGCGGCCGCCCTGGTCGCGGTGGGCTGGACGATCAGCCGCCCGGTCGCGGCCGGCTTCGGCGCGGTCTCGCTGGTCCTGCTGGTGCTGGCGGTCGTCCCGCTGCGCGGACGCACCATCCCGGAGCTGCTCCGGGTCCGCTCCGCCCTCAAGTCCCGCCGCAAGCAGGCGAAGTCGCTGTTGCCGCCGCCCGGCACCGACCCGGCCCTGGCGCCCGCGCTGGAGCTCGAACCGGGGCTGCGCACCTGCACCCACGCCACGGAGGCCGAGTTCGGCGGCCGCGCGGTCCGCCGGGAGACCGGCATGGTCGGCGACGGCACCTTCCTCAGCTCGGTGCTGCTCGTCCAGGCCAAGGACCAGCCGCTGCGCCCGGTGCGCACCGCACTGCCGCTGCCGCTGGACGTGGTCTGCTCGGCGCTCACCGTGGACGACATCACCCTGGAGTCGGTGCAGCTGGTCCAGCACACCCA
This sequence comes from Kitasatospora sp. NPDC101155, assembly GCF_044768305.1. Lineage (NCBI taxonomy): Bacteria > Bacillati > Actinomycetota > Actinomycetes > Kitasatosporales > Streptomycetaceae > Kitasatospora > Kitasatospora sp. NPDC101155. The sequence goes on from NZ_JBIWPN010000039.1 coordinate 24,569, forward strand.
GCCCGCCCCGGCCCCGCACCTGCCCGAGCAGTCGCTGGCCGCCCGCGCCTACCGGGAACTGCCCGACGGCACCTCCACCCCCGGACTGCGGCTGACCTGGATCGCCCTCAAGCTCGACCCGGAGCGCGCGGCCACCGCCGTCCGGGCCCGCGGCGGCGGCGAGGAAGGTGCCCGTAAGGCCCTGCAGCGGGTGACCGACCAGCTGGCCGGGCGGCTCAACAGCGCCGGGTTCAACGCGACCGTGCTGGACGAGCGCGAGCTGATCGCCGCCCTGGCCATCGCCACCTGCGCCAACCCGATCGCGGTGGCCGGGCGTCAGGGCACCGGCAGCGGCGGCGGCACCACCCGCCGCACCCAGGAGGGCAACCGCTTCTGGCGGATCGACGACCGCTGGCACAGCACCTACTGGATCTCCCGCTGGCCGCAGCTGAGCCGCCCCGGCGGCGCCCCCGGCCGGATCGCCGCACCGGACCTGGTCAACCTGATCACCGGCTCCCCGGCGCTGGCCAGCACCTTCAGCCTGACCGCCGCGCACGGCACCGGCGGCTCGGTGACCGTCAGCGGGCACCTGCGGGTGACCGGGCGCAGCGAGAGCGAGGTCGGCCAGGTCGGCCGCCAGGTGGAGGCCCGAGCCCAGAGCGCCGGACTCGGCCTGGTCCGACTCGACCTGGAGCAGGCCCCCGGCATGCTCGCCACCCTGCCGCTGGGAGGAGCGTCCTGATGGCGTACCAGACCTACCCCGCCCCGGGCCCGACGCCCGGCGCCGAGCAGCGCAGGGCCCGGCCTCGGATCCTGCCCGGCTTCGGGCTGCGCGGCCCGCGCCGGGAGAAGCACGTACTGGAGGCCGCCGACCTCTCCGCGCTGGCCTTCCCGGTCGGTGACGACGGCGTGGTCATCGGCGTCGACCCGCAGGGACTGCCCGCGGTGCTCGGCCTGTTCCGCCCCAGCGCCTACGACCTGGTGCTGGTCGGCGGCATGTGGACGGCGCAGGTCATCGCGCTGCGGGCGGCCGCGATCGGCGCCCGGGTCGTGGTGGAGACCGCCCGCGCGCAGCTCTGGGGCCCGATGGCGCAGGCCGCCGGCGGCGGACAGCCGTGCGTGACGGTCCACCAGGTCGGCCGACTCGGCCCGCAGGGCGCCTCGGTGGCCTCGCCGGTGCTGGTGGTGCGCGACCTCGGCGCCCGCCCGCCGCGCAGCCGGCTCTCCGCCGCGCCCTGGCAGACCACCCTGACGCTGCTGCCCTACCTCGGCCCGAACGCCTCCCGGGTGCTCAATGCGGCCGACCTGGTCGGCGTGCAGCGGATCTCCCCGCAGGAGGCCGAGCTGACCGGCCGGGTGCTGTCGCTGCCACCGGAGGACGTGGCCGCGCTCCCGACCCTCGGCGACGACCTCACCCTGTGGGCCACCCGGATGCGGCGTCAGTACGTCCGGGCCGTGGCCGGACAGGCCGAACAGCAGGTGCTCGGCGGCCCGCGGCGGATGGACTGAGCCGACCGTTCCGGGCCGGTCGATCCCGGTCCGGGACGAAGCCGCCTTCAACCGGGGCAGCCGTACGGCCTAGTCTTTGTTGCGGCAACGGCACCGCTGAACAAGCGGCGGCGAACACGAGGGAGCCCTAGTGAGCAGCGATCGGGACGGCGTCTACGTCGGCGACAACGCGGCAGAGGACGACGACGACTGGTCCGACGCGCCTGACTACACTCCCCCGTCCTGGTACGTGCAGTCGGACGCCCCGGCGGCTCCGGGCGGCGTCCCGGCCGTGACACCGGCTGTCGCGCCCGCCCCGGTGGCCGACGCGGCCGCCCAGGCGCCCGCTGCGGCTCCGGTACCGGCCCAGCCGCCGGTCCAGGTCCAGCCGCCGGCCCCGGCCGCCGAGCCGGTCCCGGCGCCCGCCGTCCAGGCCGAGGCACAGCACGTCCCGTTCCCACTGCCGACCCCGGCCGCGACACCCGAGCAGCAGCCGCCCGCCCCGGCCTGGCCGACGGCGGAGGCGCTGGCCCAGCCCGGCGCGCCGCAGCCGTACCCGACCCCGACGCCCGCGACGGGCCCGCAGCCGGGGCCGCCCGCGCCGCCGCAGAACTTCGCGCAGCCGCCGGCCCAGCCGGTGCCCGCACAGCACCCGGCGCAGCCGCAGCCCCCGGCGGTCCCGCAGAACCCCCAGACGCAGCAGGCTCCGCAGGACCCGCAGGTCTCCTGGGATCCGCAGGCCGCCTGGGCCGCCCAGCCACCCGCCGGCGCGCAGCCGCAGCCCGGCCAGCCGGTTCAGCCGCAGCCCGCGCAACCGGTCCAGCCCCAGGCCGGCCCGGTGGACCCGCGCCAGGGCGGCTGGCCGCAGCCCGGCGCCTACCAGCAGCCGCCCCAGCCCCAGCCCGGCCAGCCGCTCCCGGGCCAGCCCGTCCAGCCGCAGCAGCCGGGCCCCGCGCAGCCGTGGCAGCAACAGCCGCAGGCACAGCAGCCCGCCGCGTTCCAGCAGGCGGCCGCCCCGCAGCAGACCGCGCACGGTGCGCCGCTCGGCTACACCGCCGCCGTCGAGCTGTCCTCGGACCGGCTGCTGCGCAGCCAGCCCAAGCAGCAGCGCCAGCAGCCGCGGTTCCAGTTCGGCGGCAAGGCCGCGGCGGCCGAGAAGGCCCGCAAGCTGGAGATCATCCGCACCCCGGTGCTGAGCTGCTACCGGATCGCCGTGATCAGCCTCAAGGGCGGCGTCGGCAAGACCACGACCACCACCGCGCTCGGCGCGACCCTGGCCAGCGAGCGCCAGGACAAGGTGATCGCGATCGACGCCAACCCGGACGCCGGCACCCTGGGCCGCCGGGTCAAGCGCCAGACCGGCGCGACCATCCGCGACCTGGTGACGGCCATCCCGCACCTGCGCAGTTACATGGACATCCGTCAGTTCACCTCGCAGGACCTGAACTCGGGCCTGGAGATCCTGGCGAACGACGTCGACCCGGCGGTCTCGACCACCTTCAACGACTCGGACTACCGCCAGGTCATCGACGTACTGGGCCGCCAGTACCCGATCATCCTGACCGACTCCGGCACCGGCCTGCTGTACAGCGCGATGCGCGGGGTGCTGGACCTGGCCGACCAGCTGATCATCGTCTCCACCCCCAGCGTGGACGGCGCCTCCAGCGCCTCGACCACGCTGGACTGGCTCTCCGCGCACGGCTACGCGGACCTGGTGCAGCGCAGCATCACGGTGGTCTCCGGGGTGCGCGAGACCAGCAAGATGATCAAGATCGAGGACATCGTCGCGCACTTCCAGACCCGCTGCCGCGGCGTCGTCGTGGTGCCCTTCGACGAGAGCCTGGCGGCCGGGGCCGAGGTCAACCTCGACATGATGCGGCCCAAGGTCCGCGAGGCGTACTTCGAACTGGCCACCCTGGTCGGCGAGGACATCATCCGGGCCCAGCAGGCGGCCGCCCAGCAGGGCGGCTGGCAGCAGCAGGCCCAGCAGCCCTACCAGGGCCAGGCCGCGGCCCCGCAGCCCGCCCCCGGTACGCCGTGGGCGCCGCAGCAGGGCACTCCACGGCCGGGCTACGACTACGACTGCTACCAGGTCGGCCAGGGCCAGCCCCCGGTGCCCGCGCCGGACGGCTACCAGCCCCCGCCGCCGGGCTACGGCTACCCGCCCGCCCAGGGCCAGCCGCCGGCGCCCGCCCCGCCCGCCGCACCGGACGGCTACCAGCCCCCGCCGCCCGGATACGGCTACCCGCCGCAGGCACCCCAGCAGTGACGAACGGGAGGGCCCGCCGACGCGAAGTCGGCGGGCCCTCCCGGTGTCCTGGCGGGGTCAGGCCCCGTCGGTCAGCTCACGCGCGCGCTTGACGTCGTCGGCCATCCGGTCCAGCAGCGCCTCGATGGAGTCGAACTTCTCCATCCCGCGCAGGTAGGCCAGGAAGTCCACGGCCACGTGCAGCCCGTACAGGTCCAGGCCGACCCGGTCGATGGCGTACGCCTCGACCGTGCGGGCGGTGCCGTCGAAGGTCGGGTTGGTGCCGACCGAGATCGCCGCCGGCATCCGCTCGCCCTCGGCGGTCAGCCAGCCCGCGTACACCCCGTCGGCCGGGATCGCGCTGTGCGGCACGGTCTCCACGTTTGCGGTCGGGTAGCCCAGTTCGCGGCCGCGCTGCGCGCCGCGCACCACCTCGCCCTCGACCCGGTGCGGGCGGCCCAGCACCTCGTTCGCCCCGGCCATGTCCCCGGTCTCGACCAGTCGGCGGGTCAGGCTTGAGGAGAACGGCTCGCCGTCCCCGGCGGTGCCGCACACCTGCAGGTCGACCACCTCGACCTCGAAGTCGTCCGCCCGGCCCAGCTCGGTGAGCAGCGCCACGTTCCCGGCGGCCCGGTGCCCGAAGCGGAAGTTGGGGCCCTCGATGACGACCCGGGCATGCAGCGCGTCCACCAGCACCTGCTGGACGAAGGTCTCCGGGGACTCCTGGGAGAACTCGGTGGTGAACGGCAGCACCAGCACAGCGTCCACGCCGAGCTCGGCGATCAGCTCGGCCCGGCGCGGGTGCGGCGCGAGCAGAGGCGGGTGGCTGCCCGGGCGGATCACCTCGCGCGGGTGCGGGTCGAAGGTCACCACGACCGCGGGGATGCCGAGTTCGCGGGCCCGCTCGACGGCCCGCCCGATGATCAGCTGATGTCCACGGTGCACCCCGTCGAACGAGCCGATGGTGACGACGCTGCGTCCCCAGTCACCGGGGATCTCCTCCAGGCCACGCCAGCGCTGCACCCGACCGCTCCTTGTTCCGTACGGTGCGTACCCTCGGTACGCTCAAACGCTCAAAACCCGAACCCCTATAGCGTGCCATGCGCCTGCCCCGGCTCTGGCACCGGAATGGGGGTTGAGCGCACCGGTGCACGCGGCGCCCGCGCCGGTACGGTCCGCTCGGCCTCTGCCGCGGCGTACTGCGGGTCGCGTCCGGCCGCCGCCAGGGCCCGCATCCGGGCCAGCCGGGGGCCGTCCGGGGCGGTCGGCGCGGCGTCCCGCGGCCACTGGGCGAGCAGCTGGGCGAAGGCCGCCGAGTGCCCGGCGCAACGCACCAGCAGTTCGTCCGCGTCCGCCAGCCCGGGGGTCACCCGGGCCAGCACGGCGCGGGCCCGGGCGGGGTTCTCGGCCGCGCACTGTTCGGCGAGGCGCTCCACGGCGGCGGTGAGCACCGCCGGATCGGTCTCGGAGGCGAGCAGGGTGTCCAGCAGCTCGCAGCGCAGCGCGTCCGCCGCCGGATCCGCCACCGGGACGGACAGCACCTCGGCAAAGGGCCTGCGGACCACCCCCGTACGGGCGGCCAGCGCGGCACCGAGCAGCACCCTCAGCTCCAACCGGGCGGCCGGGCCGTCGATCGCGGCCCGGGCCAGCTTGCGGCCGAGGTAGTCGACGGCGACCGGCCCGGCCAGCTCCGGATGCCGGCGCAGCAGCCGGGCGGCCAGTTCGGCGCCGCGCCGGGCGGCCACCGGGGCGCGGGCGTCGGCGAGCACCCGCAGGGTCTCGGCGGCGGCCGCGCCGGGAGCCTCCAGCCGGTCGGCGAGCGCGGCCAACACGGGCTCCGGGTCGCTCTCCAGGGCCGGGGCGAGCGCCCGCGGGGTGAGGAAGGCGTCGCCGCCGGCGCGGTGCAGGGCGAGCGCGGCGTCCAGGTGCCCGGCCCTGGTCGCCCCGTCCGCGACCAGCAGGGCCAGGGCGGCGCCGTGCAGGCCCGGCTCGTCCTCGCGGGCGAGCAGGGTCAGCGCGGCGAACCGCAGCAGTTCGGCCCCGGCGCCGGCCGCGTACGGGGCGGTCCGCAGCGCGTGCACGGCGGCCGCCACGTGCCGTTCGGGCCGCCGGTCGTGGCTCCAGCGGTCCACCGCGCGGCACAGCGCGGACGGCTCCTCGGCGGCGAGCACGCTCAGCAGCGCGTCCGCCCCCGGATGCGCGGCGTCGGCCAGCGCGTCGGCCAACTCGTCCAGGGCGAGCCGCCGGTGGGCGTACAGCAGGTCGTGGGCGAGGTCGGCAACGCTGGGACACGCCCTGGGGCCGGGGCCGCCCGGCAGGCCGTGCGGGTCCTCGAACCAGGCGCAGAGCAGCGGAAAGACGGCGACCGGGTCGGCGCGCAGCCGCTCGGCCACCGCGCCGAGGAAGCGCTGCCCCGGGCCGTCGGCGGCCACCAGGCGGCGCAGCAGGGCGAGTTCGGCCTCGACGGGCAGGCCGAGGCCGGCCCAGAACGCCGGGCCGAAGCGGCCCGCACCGCCGGGCGCCTCCCAGCCGCCCGCGGCGGCCCGCTCGGCGATCCGACCGGCCAGCTGCTCCAGCAGCGCGCGGTGTTCGACGGGGTCGGGGCTGGCGGCCAGCCCGGCGATGAGCAACCGGGCCGCCCACCAGGCGGGTTCGCTGCCCGGCGGGCGCAGGTCCAGGGCGCGCCAGATCCGGTGCAGCCACGGGTCCAGGGCGGGCGCGCCCAAGGTCTCGGCCACCCGGCGCAGCGCGGCGGCGACCGGGCCGATCCGGTGCCGGGGGACGGAGTTCGCCGCGGCGGCGGGCGGGGCGGGGGTGTCCTCGGCCTCGCCGAGCAGCAGCCGCAGCGCCGCGTCCAGGTCCAGGTGCAGGCCCTGCAGCCAGTCGGCGAACTCGCCGTGCGCGAAGCGGAATCCGGGCCCGGCGGGGACGAACAGCCCCTCGGCGAGCACCGCCGTGGCCCAGCCGCCGTCAGCCGGGAACAGCTCCTCGAAGGCCTCCCGGCCGAGGCCGCCCGGCTCCCCGCCGAGCATCCGTCGGGCCGCCTCGTGCACCCGCCCGGCCACCGCCGCCGCGAGCCGCCGCACCCGCCGCTGGCGCGGCCCGGCGGGCCGGGCGGCGCCCCTGCGGTGCGCGCCCGGGCGGCGCGGGCGGCCGTCCTCGGCGAGCCGCTGGGCCACCCGCAGGCAGCGCAGGTCCAGGTGGGCGCCGAACAGCTCGCTGCGGCGCACCGGTTCGTCGTGCAGGCCCTGCGCCCACAGCTCCCCGGCCAGCCGGACGGCCAGCGGGTGCCGCGCGTCCTCGGCGGCGGGCGGCCGGCCCGGCGGCAGCCCGTAGCGACGGCGCACCCGCTCGGCCACCTCGGCGGGCAGCGGGCCGAGCCGGTGCCCGGCCAGACTCGGCGCGCCGGGGCCGGCGCCGTCCATCCGGACGGTCGGGGCGCTGGCGAGGTCACCGTCCGGGCCGGGCTCCGCCAGGTGCCGCGCGCCGTCGTCGCCGCTGCCCCAGGGCTCGGCCGCCAGTCGCTCCCAGACCTCCTCGCCGCAGGCCATCAGCAGCCGCGCCCCGCAGCCCGTCAGCCACTGCCCGGCGCCGCGCAGCCAGCGCGGGCCCAGCTCGGCCGGGGCCTCCTCGGGGCCGTCCAGCACCACCAGCAGCGGCCGCCCGGACGCCGCGCAGAGCGCCGCCACCGGCTCGGGCGCGGGCGCCGGGGTGCCGAGTTCGGCCGCCGCGGCCGCCAGCGCCCGCTCCACGGGTTCGGCCAGCGAGCGGTCCTCGGCCCGCAGGTCGGCACCGCGCAGCCAGAGGGTGGGCAGCGGCCGGACGCCGCCGGAGCGACGGACGGCCAGCGCGGCCAGTTCGGTGGAGCGCCCGCTGCCGGGGGCGCCGACCAGCGCGGTGACGGTCGCCGCCGGCTCGTCCCCGTCCAGACCGTCCGGCCGGTCCACCCGATCGGCGGCCATCCCGGCCACCCGGCCCGGCCCGGCCCCGGCGGCAGCCAGTTGGGCGGCCGTCAGCCGCAGCACCCCGGCCAGGTTGAGCGCCGGTCCGTACGCGGGCACCGCCGCCGAGTTGCGCGCCAGCAGCCCCGCCAGCGCCTCGGCGACCACCGTCCCGCCTCCAGCGGGGACGGCCGGCAGCGCCCCGCCGTTCCGGGGGCCGCGCAGGCCGGGCGCGACCACCGCGACCACGGCGCCGCTGCGGGCGTCCAGCACCGGCGAGCCGGCCGGCACCGCGACCCCGCCGACCACCGGCACGTCCAGCAGCAGCACCCCGGCGAGCAGGTGCCCGCCGTACATCGCACCGCCCACGCCCAGCAGCCCGCAGCGCAGCGCGACCGCCCGTTCGTCCTCGCCGGTGAGCGCGGACAGCAGCACCTCGTGCCCGGCCCCCACGGCGGCCACCGGCAGCGGCGGCACCGGCAGCCCGCCGACCGCGTCGGTGCGCAGCAGGGCGAGCCCGTGCTCGGGCAGCGGCAGCACGGCGTCCGGGCCGAGCACCCGGGTCTGTCCGCCGGGGGTGTGCAGCACCACCCGGTCCAGACCCGCCACGCTCTCGTGCGCGGTCAGCACGCTGCCCTGCGGGTCGGCGACGACCCCTAAGCCGTGCAGCCGCCCGTTGAGGTCACGGATCCGCAGCAGGTACCGCCCCGGATCGCCCTCCAGAAACCCCCGCATGACCGCCCCTTCGACCGTCGCTCGCTCGCCGCCGGGAGCCTGCCCGCCGAGGCGGCGGCCCGACCGCGCCCGCGCCGCTCACCACGCTCTTTCACCTCGTGCGCTCCCTCGTGCGAGTGACCACGCTGTTCGAGTGGAGGGGCCCGGAAGGGTGAAACCCCCGCCGGGAGGACTCTCCCGACGGGGGTTTCACAAGACTGCGACGACAACTGCGACTCAGCCGACGAACACCGCCACCGGCTTCGCCTGCCCGCCCTGCTCCTCGACCAGGGCGAGGAAGCGCCCGTCCGGCCCGAACACCGCGATCGGCCCGTCCACGCCCAGCCCGGGCGCCTTCAGCCGCGCGCCGTGCGAGAGCTTCTGCGCCGAGGCCTCGTCCAGGTCCCAGCGCGGGAAGGCGGCCGCCGCGGCCGCCGCGATCGGCAGCACCTCCAAGCCTGCGGCGGATTCGCCGGTGACCGACGCCTCGAGCTGCTCCAGGGTCCGCGCCGACTCCACCGAGTACGGCCCGACCTTGGTGCGCCGCAGCGCGGTCAGGTGCCCGCCGACGCCCAGACCCGCGCCCAGGTCGCGGGCCAGCGCCCGGATGTAGGTGCCGGAGGAGCACTCCACGGTCACGTCCAGGTCGATCACCGCGGTGCCGTCCTCGGCGACCGCCGCGCGCTGCTCGTGCACGATGAAGGAGTGGATCGTGGTCGGCCGGGCCTCCAGCTCGAAGTCCTCGCCCTCGCGCACCCGCGCGTACGACCGCTTGCCGTCGATCTTGATCGCGCTGACCTTGGACGGCACCTGCATGATCTCGCCGGTGAGCGCCGCGATCCCGGCGTCGATCGCCTCCCGGGTGACGGCGTCGGCCGGGGTCGAGGAGGTCACCTCGCCCTCGCGGTCGTCGGTGACGGTGGTCTGGCCGAGCCGGATGGTCGCCTCGTACGTCTTGGCGGTCAGCATCAGGTGGCCGAGCAGCCGGGTGGCCCGCTCGACGCCGATCACCAGGACACCGGTGGCCATCGGGTCCAGCGTGCCGGCGTGCCCGACCTTCCGTGTCCCGGCCAGCCACCGCATCTTGGCGACGACCCCGTGCGAGGTGATGCCCTCGGGCTTGTCGACGATCACCAGGCCGTCCGGGCCGGTGCCTTTGCGCTTCATCGAGTTCTTTCTCCAAGCCGACGACTGCCGGCAATTGATTCTGGGGGCGACGTGCAGAACGGTCAACGCGGGATGATCAACGAAGGGGCCGCAGCGCGCCCCGGAACCGCTCGACCACTGCGGCCACGTCCTCCCGGGCACTGAACCCGGCCGCGAAGACGTGCCCCCCGCCGCCCAGTTCGGCGCAGGCGGCGGCGACGTCCACCGCGCCCTTGGAGCGCGAGGAGCCGCGCAGCGTCCCGTCCGGGTCCTGCTTGAGCACCAGCGCCACCTCGGCCTCGGCCGGCCGGCGCAGGATGTCGATCAGCCCCTCGATCTCCTCGACCGTGACGCTGAACAGCGCCAGGTCCTGGTACGGCACCCAGGTCCACACCAGGCCCAGCCCGTCGGCCGCGTCCGGCTCGTAGACCGCCCGGTCCAGCGCGCCTGCGAGCACCTTGAGGTAGCCGAAGGAGGAGGTGTCCCACAGCTGCCGGGAGATCAGGTCGTGCCGGATGCCGGTGGCCAGCAGCCGGGCGGCGAGTTCGTGGGTCGCGGGCGTGGTGGCCCGGTACTTGAAGGATCCGGTGTCGGTGGCGACCCCGGTGTACAGGCAGGTGGCCAGGTCCTGGTCGAGCTCGACGCCGAGCCGGCGCAGCAGTTCCTCGACCAGCACGGCGGTGGCCGGCGCGGTCGGGTCGATCAACTGGTGGGTGCCGAAGCCCGGGTTGGAGGCGTGGTGGTCGAACACCACCAGGACGGGCGCGGCGAAGGCCTTGTCGTGCAGCAGCCCCAGTCGGCTCTGCGCGGCCACGTCGAAGCAGAGCACCAGCTCGGGCACGTCCGGCACCTCGGCGGCCGGCACGATCAGCTCCTGGCCGGGCAGGAAGGCCAGCGACTCGGGCACGATCTGCGGGTCGTCGCCGAAGGAGACCCGCACCCGCTTGCCGAGCGCGCGCAGCGCGAGCGCCGCCGCCAGCGAGGAGCCCAGCGCGTCGCCGTCCGGGCAGATGTGGCAGATCAGGTCGATCGAGCGGGCCCGCTCGATCTCCGCCACCACCTGCTGCCAGAGCAGCTCGAAGCCGCTCTCCTCGGCGCGCGGCCCCGGGAGCGCCGCGAGGGCACCCTCCACCGTGCTGGTGGAGGACGCCCCCGTGGTCGATCCGGTTCGCGAGGCGGCCTGAGCCGACTCACCCGCCATGACTACTCGTCCTCGTCGTCACGCTCGGACGCCGGCACCCGGTACGGGTCCGCGTCGCCGGCGTAGGTCGCCCCCGCGGCGGTGGTACGCACCGCCGCGTCGATGGCCTTGGCCCGGTCGAGCAGGTCGTCGATGTTCCGGGCGTTCTCCGGCAGCGCGTCCGCGACGAAGGTCAGCGTCGGGGTGAAGCGCACCCCGATCTTGCCGACCTCGGAGCGGATCACGCCCTTGGCGCTCTCCAGCGCGGCTGCGGTGGCCTCGCGCTCGGTCTCGTCACCGAAGACGGTGTAGAAGACGGTGGCCTCGCGCAGGTCGCCGGTCACCCGGGTGTCGGTGATGGTCACGAACCCCAGACGGGGGTCCTTGATCCGCCGCTCCAGGGTCTGGGCGACGACCACCTGGATGCGGTCGGCGAGCTTGCGCGCCCTTGCGGTGTCGGTCACGTTGCCTCCTCGTGCAGTGGGCCCGGTACCCGGGCGAGCTGCGCACCCGTCGGGGCCCACGCCCCAAAGTACCGGCCCGCGCCCGGCCTTGCGGGCGCTCTGGGTCCTGATCTGTGTGAGAACGGCGACTTCCGTCGACGCCCTCCACAGCGGTCATTCGTCGTCGTCGTTGTGGTACCTCCTCCTCGCGGAGAGGAGCTGCACCTCGGGGCGGCCGGCGACCAACCGCTCACAGCTGTCCAGGATCTCGGTGACGTATCCAGCGTCGCCGGACACCACCGCGAGGCCGATCTCGGCCCGGCGGTGCAGATCCTGGTTCCCGGTCTCAGCAGCGCACACGCTGTACTTGCGCTGCAGTTCGGCCACGATGGGCCGCACGATCGAACGCTTCTCCTTGAGCGAGTGGACGTCGCCCAGGAGCAGGTCGAAGGTGAGTGTTCCCACGAACATGTGTGACAGGTCTCGCCGACCTGGAAGGCCTCGGGGACGTACGGCCCGGAACCGGGCCGACGCCACGACAATCGACTACCCCGGACCCTACACAGCGAGACCGGGGCCGGTCGACGGAAATACCACCCGTCGACCGGCCCCGGTGACCAGCGACTACGCGCGCGGCTTCTCGCGCATCTCGTAGGTCTCGATGATGTCGTCGACCTTGATGTCGTTGAACGACCCCAGGGTCACACCGGCCTCGAAGCCCTCGCGGACCTCGGTCGCGTCGTCCTTGAAGCGGCGCAGACCCTCGATGGTGAGGTTCTCCGCCACGACCTTGCCGTCGCGCAGCAGGCGGGCCTTGGTGTTGCGGCGGATGATGCCGTCGCGGACCAGGACACCGGCGATGTTGCCGAACTTGGAGGAGCGGAAGACCTCGCGGATCTCCGCGGCGCCGAGGCGCACCTCCTCGTACTCCGGCTTGAGCTTGCCCTTGAGGGCGTTCTCGATCTCCTCGATCGCCTGGTAGATGACCGAGTAGTACCGGACGTCCACGCCTTCCTTGTCGGCCGCGGTGCGCGCACGGCCTTCGGCGCGCACGTTGAAGCCGATGATGATGGCGTCCGAGCCCATCGCCAGGTCCACGTCGGACTCGGTGATGGCACCCACACCGCGGTGCAGGACCCGGAGCTCGACCTCCTCGCCCACGTCCAGCTTGACCAGGGCGTCCTCAAGGGCCTCGACCGAACCGGAGACGTCACCCTTGATGATGAGGTTGAGCTGCTCGATGGAGCCGGCGGCGATGGCCTTGTCCAGGTCCTCCAGGGACACCCGGACCCGACGCTGCGCGAAGGCGGCGTTGCGGTCGCGGGCCGAGCGCTTCTCGGCGATCTGGCGCGCGGTGCGGTCCTCGTCGACGACGATGAAGCTGTCGCCGGCGCGGGGCACCGAGGTCAGACCGAGCAGCAACACCGGGCGGGACGGGCCGGCCTCGGCGAGGTTGTTGCCGTTCTCGTCCAGCATGGCGCGGACGCGGCCGTAGGCGTCGCCCACGACGATCGAGTCACCGACGCGGAGGGTACCGCGCTGGACCAGGACGGTCGCCATGGCGCCGCGGCCCTTGTCCAGGTGGGCCTCGATCGCAATACCCTGCGCGTCCTGCTCGGGGTTGGCCCGCAGGTCGAGCGAGGCGTCCGCGGTCAGGACCACGGCCTCCAGCAGCTGCTCGATGTTCAGACCCTGGCGCGCGGAGATGTCGACGAACATGGTGTCGCCGCCGTACTCCTCGGCCACCAGGCCGAACTCGGTCAGCTGGCCGCGGACCTTGGTCGGGTCGGCGCCCTCGACGTCGATCTTGTTGACGGCGACCACGATCGGCACACCCGCGGCCTTGGCGTGGTTCAGCGCCTCGACCGTCTGCGGCATGACACCGTCGTTGGCCGCGACCACCAGGATCGCGATGTCGGTGGACTTGGCACCACGGGCACGCATGGCGGAGAACGCCTCGTGACCCGGGGTGTCGAGGAAGGTGATCGGGCGCTCTTCGCCGTTCACCATCGTCGCCACCTGGTAGGCACCGATGTGCTGGGTGATGCCACCGGCCTCGCCGGCCACCACGTTGGACTTGCGGATGGCGTCCAGCAGGCGGGTCTTACCGTGGTCGACGTGACCCATGACGGTGACGACCGGCGGGCGCGGGGCCAGCTGGTCCTCGTCGCCCTCGTCGGCACCGAAGTCGATGTCGAACGACTCCAGCAGCTCGCGGTCCTCGTCGTCCCGGCTGACGATCTCCAGCTGGAAGCCCATCTCGCCGGCCAGCAGCTCGAGGGTCGCGTCGGAGACCGACTGGGTCGCGGTGACCATCTCACCGAGGTTGAACATGACGGAGACGAGTGCGGCCGGGTTGGCGTTGATCTTCTCCGCGAAGTCCATCAGCGAGGCGCCGCTCGACAGGCGAACGGTCTGGCCGTTGCCGCGAGGCAGCATCACACCGCCGACGGACGGGGCCTGCATGGCCTCGTACTCCTGGCGCTTCGCCCGCTTCGACTTGCGACCGCGCGCCGGGCGACCGCCCGGGCCACGACCGAAGGCGCCCTGCGTGCCACCACGGGCACCCGGGCCGCCGGGACGACCACCGAAGCCACCGGGACGGGGGCCGAAGCCGCCACCACCGGGGGCGCCGCCACCCGGACGCGGACCGCCGAAGCCGCCGCCACCGGCCGGACGCGAGCCCGGACCGGCCGGACGACCCTGGAAGCCCGGACGGGCGCCGCCGCCACCGGGACCGGCCGGACGGCCACCGGGGCCACCCGGACCACGGCCACCCGGACCCGGACGCGGGCCGGCCGGACGCTGCGGCATCATGCCCGGGTTCGGGCGCGGCATGCCGGACGGGGTCGGACCGCCAGGACGCGGCGCGGCCGGACGCGGCATGCCGTCGGGACGCGGACGGTCGCCACCCGGACGGGGAGCACCGGCGCCCGGCGCACCGGCCGGACGCGGACGGTCGCCACCCGGACGCGGGGCACCGGCGCCCGGCGCACCGGCCGGACGCGGACGGTCGCCACCCGGACGGGGAGCACCGGCACCCGGCGCACCGGCCGGACGCGGACGGTCGCCACCCGGACGCGGGCGGTCGCCGCCCTGCGCGCCCGGAGCACCCGGACGGCCACCCGGCGCGCCCGGACGGCGGTCGCCGGGGCGGGCCATGCCGGTCGCGCTGCCCGAGGTGAACGGGTTGTTGCCCGGACGCGGGCCGGCCGGACGCGGGCCCGGACGGGCGCCACCCGTGGCCTGGCCACTCGGACGCGGGGCCTGGGCGGCCGGACGCGGGGCGTCACCACCGGCCGGAGCCGGCGAGGAGAACTCGGCCGCGGGCGCGGCCGGAGCCGCCGGAGCGGCGGGGCGCGCGGCCGGACGCGGGCCCGGAGTCGGCGCGCCCGGACGGGCGGCGGCGGGGGCGGCCGGAGCCGCAGGGGCGGCCGGAGCGGCGGGAGCCGCAGCGGCCGGGGTCGGACGGGGACCAGGGGTCGCGCCAGGGCGCGGACCCGGGGTCGGGGCACCCGGCTTGGGTGCACCCGCGGCACCTGCCGCGGGCTGGGGCGCCGCGGTCTTCCGCGGGCCCGGCTTGGCAGCGCCACCACCGGTGGGGGCCACACCAAGCGCGTCAGTCAGCTTACGCACGACCGGCGCCTCGATCGTCGAGGACGCCGAACGGACGAACTCACCGAGCTCGGTGAGCTTGGCCATGACGGCCTTGCTCTCCAAGCCAAGCTCCTTGGCGAGTTCATAAACCCGGACCTTAGCCACTTCACTCCTGTCTATGAGTCCGGGGGTCTCGTCCGCCGGACTGTCGCTACTTCATGGGCGTACCCATCGCGTACTCATCGCGTACTCATCGAGTGCTCATCGCAATCTCGACCTACTTCCACATCGCGAGGTACCTGACTGGTGGCACGGCGCGCGGTTGCCCGAACGCTGTACTTGTTGCGGTGGTTCTCCGCCGCGATGAGCGGCGGCCGTCGCGGGAGGTGGCCCCTAAGAGGCTCCGCCTGCCCGCTCCTCGATGAACTCGCGGAGCCGCTCCGTGTCGAGCGTCCCCTGGAGCCGGAAGGCCCGAGGAAACGCCCGACGGCGGACCGCGAGGTCGAGGCAGGCCGGATCGGGGTGCAGGTGTGCACCCCGGCCCGGCAGTGCGCCACGGGGATCAGGGACGCAGACGCCCTCGACCGCCGTGACACGCAACAGCTGGTGCTTGGCCGCGCGCTTGCGGCAGCCCACGCAGGTGCGTTCCGGGCGTGCCCGGACGTGCGTCCGGCCAGACGAAGGCAAGTCTACCCCTCCGAAGCGACATGGCGCCGCCCCGCAGATCCCGGAGGACCGGCGGGACGCCAGGAACAACACTGACTACTGGGCCGGGGCCCCTCCATCTTCATGCTGGGGCTCGGCCTGGCCCTCGGTGTCCGGTCGGATGTCGATCCGCCAGCCGGTGAGACGCGCGGCCAGGCGGGCGTTCTGGCCCTCCTTGCCGATCGCCAGCGACAGCTGGTAGTCCGGCACGATCACCCGGGCGGAACGCTGGGCGGCGTCCACGATCTCCACGCTGGTCACCCGTGCGGGGGACAGCGCGGCGGCGACCATCTCGCGCGGGTCCTCGGACCAGTCGACGATGTCGATCTTCTCGCCGTGCAGCTCGCCCATCACGGCGCGCACCCGGGAGCCCATCGGACCGATGCAGGCGCCCTTGGCGTTCAGCCCGGCGCGGCGCGACCAGACCGCGATCTTGGTCCGGTGGCCGGCCTCACGGGCGATCGCGGCGATCTCCACGCTGCCGTCCGCGATCTCCGGGACCTCCAGCGCGAACAGCTTCTTCACCAGGCTCGGGTGGGTGCGCGAGAGCGTCACCGACGGCCCGCGGACACCGCGGCGCACCGCCACCACGTAGCACTTCAGCCGGGTGCCGTGCCGGTAGTCCTCGCCCGGGACCTGCTCCTGCGGCGGCAGGATGGCCTCCAGCTTGCCGATGTCGACCAGCACGTTCTTCGGGTCGTTGCCCTGCTGGACGACACCGGTGACGATGTCGCCCTCCTTGCCCGCGTACTCGCCGAAGGTCTGGTCGTCGGCGGCGTCGCGCAGGCGCTGCATCATCACCTGGATGCCGATGCTGGACGCGATCCGGCCGAAGCCGCTCGGGGTGTCGTCGAACTCCTTCGGCTCGACGCCCTCGTCCAGCTCCGCCGGGTCCTCCATGGCCCACACGGTGACGTGGCCGCTCTTGCGGTCCAGGTGCACCCGCGCCCGGCGGCGCGAGCCCTCGGTGCGGTGGTACGCGGTGAGGAGGGCGGACTCGATGGACTCGACCAGCAGGTCGAAGGGGATGTTCTTCTCGTTGACCAGCGTGCGCAGGGCACTCATGTCGATGTCCACGGCTACGCCTCCTCGTCTTTCGTCACGTTCATCATGGTCGTACGGCGGCCGACTCACTCGGCGCCGTCGTCCCCCTCGTCGAAGTCGGCGGCCTCGTCCAGGAGCTTCTCGTCGTCCTTGCGGTTGAACTCGACCTGGACCCGCGCCCGGGCCACCTCGCCGTACTCGAGACGGCGCTCCTTCGGACGGCCGCGCCCCTTCACCGGCTGCACCTCGACCAGTGCGCCGTCCTCGTCCGCCTCCAGCACCCGGGCGACGATCTCCCCGCCGTCGACCAGGTGGATCTTGGCCAGCCGGCCCTCGGCCCGCTGCCAGTGCCGGGGCAGGACCAGCGGGCGCTCCGCACCCGGCGAGCCGACCTCCAGCAGGTAGGGCTCCTCGCCCATCAGGTCGGACTCGTCCAGGGCCTCGCCGACCACCCGGCTGAACTCGGCGATGGCGTCCATGTCGACGCCGCCGTCGGTGTCGACGTCGATCTGCACCTGCCGGCGGCTGCCCGCCTTGGTGACCCTGACGTCCTCCAGGTCCAGTCCGGCCTGCTCGGCCAGCGGCTCCAGCAACGCGCGCAGCCGGTCGGTGTGGGTGGTGCTCATCCGGGTGGACTCCTCGGCCGCGTCTGCTGTTGTCAGAAGGTCGCCCCGCACCCTCCGCACCCCACGGGCGCACGCCGGGTCACGGCAGCTCGGCCCAAAGCCTAGCCGGTGAAGCCGCGAACCACCGATTCCGGACCACCCCGGACCAGCCGGACGCCACCCACTGCGAGCAAGCTCACACCGGCCCACCCACCACACCGCACCCCCAATCCCCACCCGCAATCGTGGGGGTTCTGCAAAGATTCAGGCCAACGAGGGCAGGCGGGGAGGCCGTCCTCCCGTACACGCCCCGGAGTGACCCCGATGCAGCCGCACAGCCGACGGACCTTCCTGGCCCTCGGACTGATCACCCTCACCGCCGCCTGCACCAGCTCCAACGGGGCCGACCCCAACGGCGCCGTGATGCCCGGCAACAAGGGTCCCGGTCCCGACCCCGACAACCCGGTCCGCCTGCGCGCCATCGCCGCCACCGACACCCTGCTGGCCGCGTACGACACCGCCCTCGCCACGCCAGGCGCCCAGACCGCCCTGCTCCAACCCCTCCGTGCCGAAACCGCCCGGCACCGCGCCGCCCTCGCCTACGGCATGCCCGCCGCCTCCGTCCCCCCGGCCCCCACCCCCGGCACGCCCACGGCGACCCCCACCACCCTGGCCGCCCTGGAACGCCAGACCGCCCAGTCCCACCTCACCGACCTCGGCGCCGCCCAGCCACCCCTGGCCCGCCTGCTCGCCTCCGTCGCCGCCTCCAACGCCCTGCACGCCGCCGCCCTCGGCGCCCCCCTCGACCAGACCCCCGACCAGCCCTCCCCCACCGCTGCCCCGACGCCGCCCGCCCCCACCCCGGGCACCTCCCTCCCCGCCCTCCAGAACGCCCTCAGCGCCGAACATGCCGCCGTCTACGGCTACGGCGTCGTCGGCGCCCACCTCCCCGAAGACCAACAACGCGCCGACGCCCGCACCGCCTACGCCGCCCACCAATCCCAACGCGACGCCTGGCAACGCTTCCTCACCACTCTCGGCGCCACCCCCACCCCCGCCGCCGGCGGCTACCAGCTCCCCTTCCCCGTCACCGACGCCCCCACCGCCACCAAACTCGCGGCCCACCTCGAAACCCGCCTCACCACCGTCTACGCCGACCTGGTCGCCGCCGTCCCCACCCCCCAACGCTCCACCGCCGCCACCGCCCTCCGCGACTGCGCCCTCCGCGCCCATCACTGGGGCGCCCCCGACACGCCCTTCCCCGGTATCCCCGAACCCGTCCCCACCCCGACGGCGACCCGCCAGAGCTGAACACGGTCGGGCGCAGACCCTTGCGGGCGCCCGCACCAAAACCCACCCCCACAGCCGCACCAACCCACCCCCAACAACCCCCCACCCACCCCGTACCTCCCTCTAGCGAGAGGGACGCGCTGCGGGAGGGGGCGGCGCAGGGGGTGGCCCGGAGAGGGGCGTGACGGGTGATTTTCAGACTGCCACCGCACCCAACACCCCACCCAACCCCATGGGCAGTCTGAAAATCACCCAGCCCCCGGAGCGGCCCCCCCCCCGGCCGCCCCCCGGCGCCCCCCCCCCCCCCCCCGGCCC
>NZ_JBIWPN010000039.1:43273-73339 GCF_044768305.1 Kitasatospora sp. NPDC101155
ATCTCGGAGCCGCCCCCGGCCACCCACCCTCCCGAAAGCCACCCCCACACAAACACCCCCCGCACAGAGACACCCCCACGCCACTGACCTGCGATTTCACCCCCATCCCCGACAATGGACAAGCCACCCCAGGCAGCGCACCAACCGGAAGGCCAGGCATGTCGGGAAACACACCGCACATCACCATCCCCACCTGGCTGACCAACAGCGTCACCGCGACCCAAGGCGAGGAAGGCCGCCAGTGGCTGGCCACCCTCCCCACGAGGACAGCCGCCCACCTGGCCCGCTGGAACCTCACCCCCGAACGCACCCTGGACCCCGGCGGCAGCCTCAGCCTGATCACCTACGTCCACCGCGACGACCTCTCCCCCGCCGTCCTGAAGACCGGCCTGGTCACCCCCGAGACCGCCCACGAGCACACCGCCCTCACCCACTGGGCCGGCCGGGGCGCCGTCCTCCTCCTCGACGCCGACCCCGCCGAGGGCGTCCTCCTCCTGGAGCGTCTCCACGGCGAGATCCCACTGCGCTCACTCGCCGAGCCCAAGGCCATGCTGGAGGCGACCAGCCTGCTCCACCGCCTCTGGGCTGAGCTCCCCGACGGGCCGTCCCCCTACCCCACCCTCACCAACCGGGTCGCCGACACCGCCGCCCGCCTCACCCGGCACCGCGACCACCCCGCGGCCACCGCGGCGCAGCCCCTGATCACCGAGGCCCTGGCGACGGCCGAGTCCCTGGCCGCCTCCGCCACCGAGACCTTCCTCCTCCACGGCGACTTCCACCACGGCAACGTCCTGGCCGCCGACCGCGCCCCCTGGCTGGCCATCGACCCCCGCCCGCTGGCCGGCGAGCGCGCCTACGACCTGGCCCGCCTCGTCCTGGACCGCGCCGACACCCTGCTCGGCTCCCCCGGCGCCCCCGCCGCCGTCCGCCGTCGGCTCCACCAACTCGCCGACGCCCTCGACGTCGACCAGGACCGCCTCCGCGGCTGGACCCTCTTCCGCTCCGTCGACCTGGCCCTGCGCGCGCTCACCGCCGGCCGCCACGAAGACGCCGAGCTCTACCTGGAGTTCGCCGGGCACCTCTCATAAAAGGACCCCCGAGCAGAAAGACCCCCGAGCCAACCCACCCCCCCAACCCCGAGCTAACCCCGCCCGCCCCCGAGCCCCCGCAACGGCAACCGCGCCCCCATGACCGCGTACAACCGGTCCGTCGCCGGAAACCGCACCGCCCGGGCCAAGTCCTGGTACCCCAACGCCCGGTACAGCCGCCGCGCCGGCGTCTCCGCGTCGATCGCCGACAGGATGCTCCGGTCCAGCCCCGACCCCTCGCACAGCATCCGGATCAGCCGGCTCCCGACCCCCTGCCCCTGGAACTCCGGCAGCACGTGCAGTTCGGTGACCGCGAACACCCCGTCCAGCCAGTCCCCGTAGCCGCGAGCGGTCAGGTACGGCTCGATGACCGTGCTCCACCAGTGCTCCCGCTGGTTCGGCATCCCGTACCCGAACCCGACCAGCCGCCCCCCGCTCATCGCCCCGAACGCGATCACCCCGGGCTGCTGAGCGTGCCGCCCCACGATGTGCAGCCGTACCGCGACCTCCTCCGGCGTGAGCCCGAACGCCACCGCCTGGACCTCCAGCGCCTGCGGCGCCCAGGCCGCAAGGTCGATGGCCTCGATCGTCACCCCGGTCAGCTGATCCATGCTCCGGACGTTACTACCAGCGGCCCTGTGGCGCGGCCGAAGATCAGAACCCAACACCCCGGGAACCGCACGACGACAAACGCCCGCCGCTCCCGACCACGACGCCCGCCGAACCCCGACAGCGGCACTCCCCGGAACGGAGCGCTCGGAACAGCACGCTCAGAAGAGAACGCTCATGAACGCCCCGACCTCCCGGAACCCCACCCGCCGATACGCCGCCCGCGCCCGCAGGTTGAAGTCGTTGACGTACAGCGAGACCACCGGCGCCACCTCTCGCAGCGCGACGTCCAGCACCGCCGCCATCCCGGTCTCGGACAGCCCCTGCCCCCGGTACTCCGGCGCCACCCAGACCCCCTGGATCTGGCAGGCCCCCTCCGTCACCGCCCCGACCTCGGCCTTGAACACCACCTGTCCGTCGTCCGCGAACCGCGCGAACGACCGCCCGGTGGAGACGAGTTCGGCCACCCGGGCCTGGTAGAGGAGCCCCCCGTCCCCCGCCAGCGGCGACACCCCCACCTCCTCGGTGAACATCGCCACGCAGGCGGGCATCAACGCCTCGACCTCGTTGCGCCGCACCCTCCGAACCAGCGGATCCGGCGCGATCTCCGCCGACGGCGAGGAGGTCGCCAACAGCGGCTGGTGGCCCCGGACTTCACGGGCCGGCCCCCAACTGCGCTCGAGCAGCGCCCAGAAGGCGGCGGTCGACTCGGCCGGCCCCACGATCGAGGAGCAGCGCCGCCCCTGCCGCCTGGCCCGCTCGGCGAAGGCCGCGACGGCCACCGGTCCGGCGTTGACCAGGACGAGGTTCGCCCCCGCGTAGCAGAGGGCGTCCAGTACGCCGCCCCCGTCGTACCACCCCCACAGCTCCCCACCGAGCCGCCACGGGTCCAGCCCGACGGCCTCGACCCGGGTGGCGACGAAGGCGTTGGCGACCGGGTCGCGGTGGAGGATCTCCAGGGCGTCCGCGAGATCCGGGGGTTCCAGCACGCGGGTGGTGGCCAGGGCCCGGGCGGCCTGGAAGGAGCTGGGGAGAATCACACCTCGATCGAGCATCGAGACAGCACCTCACTGAGACGACTCTGGCCGCACCCTACTCCGTGGCCCCACCCGGCTACGGCCGCGGGGCCGTCCGCGAACGGACGGCCCCGCTTCCGGAAAACTGCGCTGCGGTCGCGTTCGGACCGGAAACACCCGATCCGAACGGTCACTCCGCGGCGACGACGGTCGGCGAACCGGCCTCGACGCCCTCCTCCTGCATCTGCTCGGCGAGCTTGAGCGCCTCCTCGATCAGGGTCTCGACGATCTTCGACTCGGGCACGGTCTTGATCACCTGCCCCTTGACGAAGATCTGCCCCTTGCCGTTGCCGGAGGCGACCCCGAGGTCGGCCTCGCGGGCCTCGCCCGGGCCGTTCACGACGCAGCCCATGACGGCGACGCGCAGCGGCACCTCCATGCCCTCCAGCCCGGCGGTGACCTCCTCGGCGAGCTTGTAGACGTCGACCTGGGCGCGGCCGCAGGACGGGCAGGAGACGATCTCCAGCCCGCGCTGGCGCAGCCCGAGGGACTCCAGGATCTGGTTGCCGACCTTGATCTCCTCGGCCGGCGGGGCCGAGAGCGAGACCCGGATGGTGTCGCCGATGCCCTCGGCGAGCAGCGCGCCGAAGGCGACCGCGGACTTGATGGTGCCCTGGAAGGCCGGCCCGGCCTCGGTCACGCCGAGGTGCAGGGGGTAGTCGCAGGCGGCCGCGAGCTGCCGGTAGGCCTGGATCATCACGACCGGGTCGTTGTGCTTGACCGAGATCTTGATGTCGCGGAAGTCGTGCTCCTCGAACAGCGAGCACTCCCACAGCGCGGACTCGACCAGCGCCTCCGGGGTGGCCTTGCCGTACTTCTCCAGCAGCCGCTTGTCGAGCGAGCCGGCGTTGACGCCGATCCGGATCGGCACCCCGGCGTCCTTGGCGGCCTTGGCAATCTCGCCGACCTTGTCGTCGAAGGCCTTGATGTTGCCCGGGTTGACGCGCACGGCCGCGCAGCCGGCGTCGATCGCCGCGAAGACGTACTTCGGCTGGAAGTGGATGTCAGCGATGACGGGGATCTGCGACTTCTTGGCGATGATCGGCAGCGCGTCGGCGTCGTCCTGGGAGGGGACGGCGACCCGGACGATCTGGCAGCCGGACGCGGTCAGCTGGGCGATCTGCTGCAGCGTGGCGTTGATGTCCGAGGTGACGGTGGTGGTCATTGACTGCACCGAGACGGGGGCGTCACCGCCGACCGGCACGTTGCCGACCATGATCTGCCGGGAGTAGCGGCGCTTGGCCAGCGGCTTGAGCGGCAGGGACGGAATACCGAGCGAGATCGCGGTCATGTGCGCAGGGTTCCCCGGGGTTGAGGTGTGGTCGACCGCCCGGCCGCTGGGACGGCCGAGGCCGGGCGCGCGGACGATCGCGCACCCGGCCTCCACGGTACGGCACGGTCCGGGCGCCCAGCACACCCGCCGTACCCGAACGCCCTAGCTGATCTTCACAGGGTTCACCAGGTCGGCGACCATCACCAGCAGAGTGAAACCGATGAAGACGCTGGCCACGACGTATGCCACCGGCATCAGCCTGGCGACGTCGAAGGGGCCCGGATCGGGCCGCCGGAACAGCTGTGCGATCCGGCGGCGGACGGCCTCCCAGGCCGCGCCGGCGATGTGGCCGCCGTCCAACGGGAGCAGCGGCAGCATGTTGAACAGGAAGAGCGACAGGTTGATGCCGGCCAGCAGGTTCACGAAGAAGGCGACCCGCTGGGTGCCCGGGATGTCCAGCGAGAACACCTCGCCGCTGACCCGGGCGGCGCCGACCATGCCGATCGGCGAGTCCGGGTCGCGCGGGGCGTCGCCGACGACCGCGTTCCACAGCCCGGGGATCTTGCCGGGCAGGGCGACCAGCGACTTGACCCCGCTCTCGGCCATGGTGGACATCCGGTCGACGGACTGGCCGAAGCCCAGCTGGACCACCCCACTCGCCGGGGTGAATCCGAGGAACCCGGCCTGGACGGTCTGGCCCTTGAGCGGGACGCCGTTGCCGTCGTACTTCTGGACGTCGTTGACCGCGATGGTCGGGTTCAGGGTCAGCTGCGCGTCGCCGCGCTGGACCAGAACCGGCACGGTCTTGCCGGCCGACCGGCGGATGTCCGCCTGGAGCTGGTCGTAGGTGTGGATCCGGTCCCCGTCGAAGGAGAGGATCTTGTCCCCCGCCTTCAGGCCGGCCTGGGCCGCCGGGGTCGGCGGGGCACCCGCCGGGCAGCTGTCGGTGGGCTGGCCCGCCTTGACCACGCACTGGGCGACGGTGCTGACCGTCGGCACGTTCATCGAGACGCCGAAGCCCATCATGACGGTCAGGAACAGCCCGAACGCCAGGATCAGGTTCATGAACGGCCCGGCGAACATGACGATGATCCGCTTCCAGGGCTTACGGGTGTAGAACAGCCGGTGCTCGTCACCCTCCTGGAGCTCCTCGTAGGAGGCCTCACGGGCGTCCTCGATCATGGTCCGCCAGGGCGAGCTGCTGCGCTTGGTGATCCGGCCGTCCTCGCCCGGCGGGAACATCCCGATCATCCGGATGTACCCGCCGAACGGGATCGCCTTGATGCCGTACTCGGTCTCGCCCTTCCAGCGGGACCAGAGGGTCGGGCCGAAGCCGACCATGTACTGCGGCACCCGGATGCCGAACAGCTTGGCCGTGGAGAGGTGGCCGAGCTCGTGCCAGGCGATCGAGATGAGCAGCCCGATCACGAAGACCAGGATGCCGACCACCGTCAAAACCGTTGCCACCGCTGGCCCTCCGTCATGCCGCTCCGCTCATCGTCTCGTCGTACCGCGTTCCGCGACGCGACGGGGGTACCGCCGACGCCGCGGGCCGGTCCGTCAGCCCGCCGCCAGCTCGCGGGCCCGGGCGCGCGCCCAGTCCTCCGCGTGCAGGACGTCCTCGACCGTCAGGGAAGTTCCCGCCGCCGACCCACCGTCGCGCTGTCCGTGCTCGGCCACGACCTTGGCAACAGTGTCCACGATTCCCGTGAAAGCGAGGCGACCCTTCAGGAAAGCCTCCACGCACTCCTCGTTCGCCGCGTTGAACACCGCCGGCGCCGTACCGCCCAGCGTGCCCACCTCGCGCGCCAGCTCGACCGCCGGGAAGGCCTCGTTGTCCAAGGGGAAGAACTCCCAGGTCGCAGCCTTGGTCCAGTCGCAGGCCGGAGCGGCGTCCGGCACCCGGTCCGGCCAGCCGATCCCCAGCGCGATCGGCATCCGCATGTCCGGCGGGCTCGCCTGCGCCAGGATCGAGCCGTCGGTGAATTCCACCATCGAGTGCACCACTGACTGCGGATGGACCACAACGTCGATCCGGTCGAACGGCACGTCGTACAGCAGGTGCGCCTCGATCACCTCCAGGCCCTTGTTGACCAGGGTCGCCGAGTTGATCGTGACGACCGGGCCCATCGCCCAGGTCGGGTGCGCCAGCGCGTCCTGCGGGGTCACCCCGGCCAGCTGCTCCCGGGTCCGGGTCCGGAACGGGCCGCCGCTCGCCGTCACCACCAGCTTGCGGACCTCCGCCCGGGTGCCGCCGGCCAGCGCCTGGAACAGCGCCGCGTGCTCGGAGTCCACCGGCACGATCTGGCCCGGCTTCGCCACCGCCTTCACCAGCGGGCCGCCCACGATCAGCGACTCCTTGTTCGCCAGCACCAGCACCCGGCCG
This sequence comes from Kitasatospora sp. NPDC101155, assembly GCF_044768305.1. NCBI lineage: Bacteria > Bacillati > Actinomycetota > Actinomycetes > Kitasatosporales > Streptomycetaceae > Kitasatospora > Kitasatospora sp. NPDC101155. Next base: position 49,706 of record NZ_JBIWPN010000039.1, read on the forward strand.
GCCTTCAGCGCGGCCAGCGTCGGCCGCAGACCGATCGAACCGGTGATGCCGTTCAGCACCGAGTGGCACTCCATCCCGGCCAGCTCGGTCGCCGCGTCCGGGCCCGCCAGCACGGTCGGCAGCGGCCGACCCGCCGCCTTCGCGGCCAGCGCCTCGCGCAGCGCCGGCTCGGCCGCCGGATCGGCCACCGCCACCGTGTGCACGCCCAGCCGCAGCGCCTGCTCGGCGAGCAGCTCCACCCGGCCGCCGGCCGCCGACAGGGCGACCACCCGGAAGCGGTCCGGGTTGCGGAGCACCACGTCGATGGCCTGGGTGCCGATCGAACCGGTGGAACCGAGGATCACCAGCTCCCTGGGGCCGGAGGGGTCCGCCACGGTGGGCGTGAAACGCAGCTGCGGGTGGGCGAGCGAAGTCATGCGCCCATTGTGTCCTGTTCGCGACCTTCCCGGACGACAGGACGGCCGACGACCCTCGCACTACCGTCGGAGCCATGCGTACCGTCATCGCCGGGGGCCACGGACAGATCGCGCTGAAGCTGGAACGGCTGCTCGCCGACCGCGGTGACCGCCCGGCCGGGATCATCCGCCGCCCCGAACAGGCCCAGGACCTCGTCGACGCCGGCGCCGAGCCGCTGCTGCTCGACCTGGAGTCCGCCACCGCCCCGCAGCTGGCCGCCCTGCTCGCCGACACCGACGCGGTGGTCTTCGCCGCCGGCGCCGGCCCGGGCAGCGGCGCCGCCCGCAAGAACACCGTCGACCGCGACGCGGCCGTCCTGCTCGCCGACGCCGCCGAGCTCGCCGGCGTCCGGAGATACCTGATGGTCTCCTCGATGGGCGCCGACGCGGCCGCCCACCACCCCGCCGACGCGGTCTTCGAGACGTACCTGCGGGCCAAGGGCGCCGCCGACGACGCCGTCCGCGCCCGCACCGCGCTCGACTGGACGGTACTGCGCCCCGGGCGGCTCACCGACGGCCCCGGCACCGGCCTGGTCCGGCTCGCCCCCTCGGTCGGCCGCGGCGCCGTCGACCGGGCCGACGTGGCCGCCGTCCTGGCCGCGCTGCTGCGCGAGCCCGGCACCGCCGGGCAGACCCTGGAGCTGGTCGCCGGGGACGCCACCGTCGCCGAGGCCGTCGCCGCCGCGGCCGGACACGATGGCTGAACACGACGGCTGAACACGACGCGGGGCCCGGTCCGCGAACGGACCGGGCCCCGCGTCAGGCGGCCTCCGTCAGTCGGCCGCTGTCCGTCAGCCTCAGAGGTCGAGGCCGGTCAGGACCATGACCTTCTCGACGGTGTAGTCGTCCATCGCGTACTTGACGCCCTCGCGGCCGACGCCGGAGTCCTTGACGCCGCCGTACGGCATCTGGTCGGCGCGGTAGGACGGCGCGTCGCCGATGATCACGCCGCCGACCTCCAGCTCCCGGTGGGCGCGGAAGGCGGTCTGCAGGTCGTGCGTGAACACGCCCGCCTGCAGGCCGAACGGCGAGTCGTTGACGGCCGCGAAGGCCTCGGCCACGCCGTCCACCTTGTGCAGCGACAGCACCGGGCCGAACACCTCGGCCTTGGCCAGGATCGCGTCGGCAGGCAGCTCGGCCAGCACGGTCGGGGCGTAGGTCGCGCCCTCGCGGGTGCCGCCGGTGAGCACCTTGGCGCCCTTGGCGACCGCGTCGTCCACCCAGGACTCCACCCGCTTGGCGGCGTTCTCGTCGACCAGCGGGCCGACGTCCGTCGCGTCGTCGTTCGGGTCACCGGTGACCTGGGCCTTGACCTTGGCCACGACCTTCTCCAGCAGCGCGTCGTACACCGACGCGTCGGCGATCACCCGCTGCACCGAGATGCAGGACTGGCCGCCCTGGTAGTTGGCGAACATCGCGATCCGGGTGGCGGCCCAGTCCAGGTCGGCCTCCGAGGACCAGTCGGCGAGCACCACGGCCGCGGCGTTGCCGCCCAGCTCCAGGGTGGTGTGCTTGCGCGGCACCGAGTCCATGATCTGGTAGCCGACCTTGTCCGAACCGGTGAAGGAGATCACCGGCAGGCGCCGGTCCTGCACCAGGGCCGGCATCCGGTCGTTCGGCACGGTCAGGATCGACCAGGAGCCGGCCGGCAGGTCGGTCTCGGCCAGGATCTCGCCCAGCACCATCGCCGACAGCGGGGTCGCCGGGGCCGGCTTGAGGATGATCGGGGCGCCGACCGCGATCGCCGGCGCGACCTTGTGGGCGACCAGGTTCAGCGGGAAGTTGAACGGGGCGATCCCCAGCACCACGCCGCGCGGGAAACGGCGCACCATCGCGAAGCGGCCCACACCGCCCGGGTCGGTGTCCAGCCGCATCGTCTCGCCGTTGGTGCGGCGCGCCTCCTCGGCGGCCCAGCGGAAGACCGACACCGCGCGGCCGACCTCGCCGCGGGCCCACTTGATCGGCTTGCCGTTCTCGGCGGTGATCAGCTGGGCGAGTTCCTCGGTGCGCTCGGTCAGCCGCTTGGCCACGTGGTCCAGGGCGGCGGCCCGCTGGTGCGCCGGGGTGGCGGCGAACACCGGCAGCGCGGCGACGGCGGCGTCCAGCGCCTCCTCGACCTGCGCCTCGGTCGGGATGCTGACCTTGCCGACCAGACGGCCGTCCCAGCTGTTGTGCACCTCGAAGTCGGCGTCACCGCTCGCCCGGCGGCCGGCGAGCCAGAAATCGTACGTGGCGGTCACCGTGGTACCGGCCCTCTCCTCGTCGTCGTACGGCCCACGGGCGTGGGACCCGAACCCAAAGGTAGGTGCGAGGGCAAGCCGACCGGATTGGCCGACTAGGAGCGTTCGACTCCGGGGCCACTCCACCGCGTCCAGGCGTGTGCTCTGTTCCGGTCTATTCCTCGCCGGAGCGCAGTGCCAGCCACAGCTCCATCCGCACGTCGGTGTCGTCCAGCGAGCGGCCCAGCAACTCCTCGACCCGGCGCATCCGGTAGCGCAGCGTGTGCCGGTGCACCCCGAGGTCGGCCGCCGCCGCGTCCCACTGACCGTGCCTCGACAGCCACGCCCGCAGCGAGGCCACCAGGTCACCACGGGCCGTCCGGTCGTGCTCGCGCAGCGGCCGCAGCAGCCCCTCCGCGAACGCCGTCACCGCGTCCTCGCCGAGCAGCGGCAGCAGCGAACCCGCGCCGACCTCCTCGTGGTCCACCGACCGGCGCCCACCGCGCAACGCCACCGCCAGCGCCCGCTCCGCCTGTGCGTGCGCCGTACCGGCGTCCTCCAGCGCGGCCGGCGCCGAGACGCCCAGCGACAGGCCCTCGTGCTCCTCCACCACGCCCAGGCAGGCCCGGTGCACCGCGCCGTTGTCCAGCGCCAGCACCATCAGCCGCGGCCCGTGCGCACCGTCCTCCCGCGCCACCAGCAGCTTCTCGCCCACCCGGGAACCCGCCTGCTCGGCCCGGTCGCCCAGCTCCGCGAGCGCCTCCGACGCGTCCGCGTTCGGCCCGGCCCCGGCCACCAGGACCCGTATCGTCCCCTCCGGCATGCCGCCGAACAGCCCCGCCGCGACCTGACGGGCCGTCGCCACCTCACCCGCCAGCACCATCCGCAGCAGCGCCGCGCCCATCCGCTCCTCGGCCTGCCGCAGCTCGCGCGAACGCTCCAGGGTGAGGGTCAGCAGCGCCACCGCCGCGTTCAGCACGTACCGCTCGGTCGGCGTGATCCGGTCCTCGGTCCCGACCGCCAGGAAACCCCGGGCCCGCCGGTCCGCCCCCAACGACTGGACCACCACGTAGTCCTCGTCCGCCGTGTCTATCCCCGGCGCACGCCCCTGCAGCGCCGCACTCGACGGCGCCGGCCGCCGACGCAGCCGGTCCACCTCCGCCGCCAAGCGCCCCGCCCGGCGCGCCGCCCAGTCCGGAGCCACCACCGACAGCGCGCCCGACCCGTCGTACAGCGCCGCCCAGCCCCCCAGCCGCGCCGCCAGCCGACGCACCACGGCCGTCGTCCCGTCCTTGCCCAGCGCTGCCCGGGTCAGCTCCTCCTGCGCCTCGAAGCTGGTCGTCACCGCCTCGTACTGCTCCGCGGCCAGCGCCGCCGACACCACCTTGCTGATCGCGATGAACGGCGTCGGCTCCGGCACCCGCAGCAGCGGCAGCCCCCGCTGCGCCGCCGCGTCCACCAGCGGTTGCGGCACCTCGGTGTGCGACAGCCCCACCCCCAGACCCAGCCCGACCACCCCGGCATCGGCCAGCCGGTGCACGTACGCCTGCAGCTGCGCCGCCGTACGGCCCAGCTTGATACCGGTGGTGAGCAGCAGCTCGCCACCCTCCAGGAACGGGGTCGGGTCGTCCAGCTCGCTGGTGTGCACCCAGCGGACCGGCCGCTCCAGGTGGTCCGCGCCGGCGAGCACCGTCAGATGGAGCGAACTGTTGCGGACGACGGAGGCGAGTGTGGGGGGCATGGCACCTTCGAGGGATCGACCTGACCGCGCCATTGCGGCCGGGCGAGGAGAGGGACGTGGGACTGGTGAGGGTCTCTCCCCTTCATTATGGACGCCCCGGACAACCGGCACTGCCGAATCCACCTCGAAGGCGACTTACGGCCCGGCCTCTCCACGACCCCCGTCCCACCCCCGTCCCGCCGCTGTCCCACCCCCGCCTCGGCCCCGCCTCAGCCCCGCAGATCCACCAGCAGCGGCGGCACCTGCTCCCCAGACACCGCCGTCAACGACACCACGGCGTGCCCCGCCGGCAACGCGTGCGCCAGATCCGACGGCGACCACCGCAACCGCTCCACATCCCGGGTCGTCACCGACTCGGTCTGCGCCGTCGTACCCGACAGCGCCTTCCGCCCGAGCCGGCCGGCCCGCCTTATCACCCCGCCGGAGGTGTCGGGGGTGTGGGTCACCGCGGTCTCCTGCACCAGGTGCGTCCCCCAGGCCTCCGAGAACAGCCGCCCGTCCCAGGGCGCGATCCCCGGGAAGGCCATCCGGCAGCCGACCGCGCCGAACAGCGGCGCCCGCAGCGCCTCCGGCAGGTCCACCAGCGTCCGCAGCAGCAGCACCGCGCCCGCGTTCGCGCCGCGCATCCGCTGCAGGCCGCGCACGGAACCGGCGTCCAGGGCTGCGGAGGCGTCGTCCACCACCAGCCCGGCGAACAGCGAGCGGTCCTCGCGGGCGCCCGCCGCCTGCACGAACTGACCCACCACCAGCCGGGACAGCATCCGGGCGGCCTCCGGGTGGCTGCGCTCGGGCAGCTTCACCCGCACCCGCAGCGGGTGGTCCAGCACCCGCATCGCGAACGGGGGGCGGCCGGTCCCGTCGGTCGCGAAGGCGCCCTCGAAGGCGGGCCGGTCCAGCAGCGCCAGCCGGTCCGCCAGCAAGGCCCCGGGATCGTCCGCCCGGCCGCGCTGGCGCTCCCGGTGCTCCAGGTCCCGCTCGTACACGGCCAGCCGGCCCGCCGCGCCGAGTCCCTTCACCAGCGCCGCCAGCGCGTCCGGCTCACCGCTGAGCAGCGCCCGCAGCTCGCGCACCCCCGGGTAGCGGCCGTACGCGGCGTGGAAGGGGCCGACCACCTGCTGCAGCGCCGTCCGGGCGTTCTCGGCGCGGGCGGTCAGCTCGTCCGGCAGCAGCGCCTCGGCCAGCCGGGCGGCGGCCTCGTCCGGGTCCTGCGCCGCGCCGTACAGGTCCAGCCCGTACACCGAGGCCGGGTCGCCGGGGGCGATCACCACGTCGTACCAGGCGTCCGGGCCGAGGTCGGCGTCCGCCGCCCCCACCACCACCGCGCACGCGGTGCCGGCCAGCGCCTGCAGGCACAGCGCCTCGGCCACCGGCCGGGCCAGCCGCGCGGTCTTCCCCGTCCCGGCCGGGCCGACCGCCAGCAGCGAGGTGCCCAGCACCGCCGGGTCCAGCGCGAAGCCGGCCGCCCGGTGGCTCAGCGGGTTCTTCGGCACGTCCTGGGCGACGCCCAGGCAGACCTGACCGAGCAGCAGATCGTGCCGCCGTGCCCGGCCGGGCAGCTCGCGCGTCTCGGAGGGGTGGGCGAAGGCCGCGGCGCCGCGGGCGGCCACCTGCTCGCTGAACGCGGGCACGAACACCGGGTCCGCCTGCGCGGACTCCCAGGCACGGTGGATCCGCACGAAGTCGACGTCGCCCACCGCCTCGGCGTCCAGCCGCGCCGCCGCCTCGGCCGCCCCGCCCCGGCGCAGCCCGTGCCACGGGTCCTGCCTACGGGCGGCCTCCGCCGCCGCGCCGTCCTCCTCGGCGGGCTCCTCCCGGGTCACCGTCCGGGACAGCAGCGGGGCGGCGTAGCGACGCCACACCTCGGGCCAGCGGCCCATCCGGCCGAAGACCTTGATGACGGCCGCGGCCACCACGACATTCACCGACAACCCGACGAGGGTCACCTGCGTCCCTGTGGGGTGTTCGACCCAGACGGTAATCACGATCAGGCGGAGTACCAACTGAGTGCCGTAGACAAAGGCCAGCCACCCCACCACCACGTTGAGCGCCGCCCGCAGCAGCAGCGGCCAGGTCGGGACCTTGGCGGCCTCGGCGCGCTCCGGGTCGATGCGGCGGTAGCCGAGCCGGTACACGCCGGGTTCGGCTTCGGGGCGCGGGGCGGTGGCCCAGTCGGCGAGGTCGAAGGCGGGCCCGCCGGGCCGTTGGTGGGGCAGGGAAGTCGGGGGTCTGGTGGTGGTGCGCTCGCCGTGGTGGTGTGACCCGTGCTGTGCCATGTACGGCCCCGCTCCCTCGCCCGCCCGGCCCGACCGCCGTCGGTGCCGCCATACCCATGCCGCCGTACCGGCGACACGCCCGCGCTCAGGGTAGTGGAGCGGGACCTGCGGGTAGTCGTGCCACCGGCGCTGGCCGTGCCGGACAAGTCGGATGGCGCAGTGCTACCGAGTGGCGCATGCCCGGTCGGGGAGGGCGGCCGTAGCCTGCGAAGCACCGAGCCGAGAAGTCTGGAGATACCCCATGAGCGCCGTAACGCCGCTCCCGCAGGAGCGCCGCCTGGTCACCGCGATCCCGGGCCCGAAGTCGCAGGAGCTGCAGGCCCGCAAGCTGGGTGCGGTGGCGGCCGGCGTCGGCACCACCCTGCCGGTGTACGTCACCCGTGCCAACGGCGGCGTGCTGGAGGACGTGGACGGCAACTCGCTGATCGACTTCGGCTCCGGCATCGCCGTGACCAACGTCGGCAACAGCGCCGAGGCCGTGGTGGCCAAGGCGAGCGAGCAGCTGGCCGCCTTCACCCACACCTGCTTCATGGTGACCCCGTACGAGGGTTACGTGGCCGTCGCCGAGCAGCTGAACGAGCTGACCCCGGGTGACCACGAGAAGCGCACGGCGCTGTTCAACTCGGGCGCCGAGGCGGTCGAGAACGCGGTGAAGATCGCCCGCGCCTACACCAAGCGCACCGCCGTCGTGGTGTTCGACCACGGCTACCACGGCCGCACCAACCTGACCATGGGCCTGACGGCGAAGAACATGCCGTACAAGCAGGGCTTCGGTCCGTTCGCCCCGGAGATCTACCGGGTGCCGGTGGCCTACCCGTACCGCTGGCTGACCGGCGCGGAGAACTGCGCCGCCGAGGCCGCCGCGCAGGCGATCGACATCATCAACAAGCAGATCGGCGCGGAGAACGTCGCGGCGATCATCATCGAGCCGATCCAGGGCGAGGGCGGCTTCATCGAGCCGGCCAAGGGCTTCCTGCCGGCCATCGTGGAGTACGCGAAGGCGAACGGCATCGTGTTCGTCGCCGACGAGATCCAGACCGGCTTCTGCCGCACCGGCCAGTGGTTCGCGTGTGACGACGAGGGCATCGTCCCGGACCTGATCACCACCGCCAAGGGCATCGCCGGCGGTCTGCCGCTGGCCGCGGTGACCGGCCGCGCCGAGATCATGGACGCCGCGCACGCGGGCGGCCTGGGCGGCACCTACGGCGGCAACCCGGTGGCCTGCGCCGCCGCGCTGGGCGCCATCGAGACCATGAAGGAGCAGGACCTCGTCGGCAAGGCGCAGCGGATCGGTGAGGTCATGCTGGGCCGCCTGCGCTCGATGCAGGAGAAGTTCGACATCATCGGGGACGTCCGCGGCCGCGGCGCGATGATCGCCGTCGAGCTGGTGAAGCCGGGCGGCAAGGAGCCGAACGCGGAGGCCACCGCGGCCATCGCCAAGGCCTGCCACGCCGAGGGCCTGGTCGTGCTGACCGCCGGCACCTACGGCAACGTGCTGCGTTTCCTGCCGCCGCTGGTCATGCCGGAGCACCTGCTGAACGAGGGTCTGGACATCATCGAGGGCGCGTTCGCGCTCCAGGGTGTCACCGCCGCCTGATCCAGGCGCCACCTACCCGCCGGAGGGATGTCCGGACAGCGCTGAACGGCCCGTGGGGACCTCTGGTCCGCACGGGCCGTTCGGTTCGTACGGGCCCGGTGCGGCGGTCGGTCATGATCGACGGGACGGCCCGGAGGTTGCCCGGGGCAGGGTGAAGATGATGTGCGGAATCGCTGAAGGCGCTCGGCGTGGAAGGGCGGTTGACGTAGTGTCATCGCAGATGGACAGCGAGCCTCAGCCATTGGCGGAGCCGCCCGCGGAGCCACCCCCAGGGGCGGGTCCGCGTGGGCGCCGCGAGGACAACCAGGCCGCCCCGCGAGGGTCGGCGCATACCGAAGGCCGATCGACCGACCGTCCGACCCACACCCCCCGGGGCGCACGGAACGGCGATCATCAGAGCCGCCCCGGAGCTCTCCCCCCTGCTCCGGGGCGGCTGTCCGCTGCCCTGGGCCGGGCCGCCCGTTCGACGGCGGTGCCGGTGGTGGCGGCGGTCGTGCTGCTGGTGGTGTCCTGGCAGGTGGCGGCGGACGGGCCGCTGCTCGGGTTGGACCGCTCGGTCCGCCGGGCGGCGCGGGCGGCCCACCCGAACGCCCTGCTCGACCCCCTCGGCCATCTGCTGTCGGACCTGGGCAGCGCCGTGCCCGCCGTCCCGGTGCTGCTGGCGGCCGGGGCACTGGCCGCCTGGTGGTGGCGCCGTGCGGGGGCGGTGCGCTGGTGGCTGCCGCTGCCGGTGGCGGTGCTGACCTCGGGGCTGATCCCGCTGCTGGTGGTCCCGGCGAAGGCGGCCTTCGCCCGGCCGGGCCCGCTCGGGGATGCGCTGACGCCGGGACAGTGGGGCTGGTACCCGTCCGGGCACACCGCGACCGCGACGTTCTCGTACGGGGTGGCGGCGCTGCTGCTGGCCCGGGTCGCGGGGCCGCGGACGGCCCGGGGGCTGACGGCGGGTGCGGTGCTGCTCGCGCTCGGGGTGGGCGCGGGGCTGGTGTGGAGCGACTTCCACTGGACGCTGGACGTGGTGGCCAGCTGGTGCCTGGCGGCCCTGGTGCTGTGGGCGCTCGACCGGTGGCTGCCCCGGCCGGGTGCCCGAAGGCCTCAGGCCTCGGGCTCCTCGTTGCGGTGAACGAGGCCGGCCTCGCCGTTGTCGCGGTGCCACTCGACGACGAGTTCGTCGCGGGCGCCGAAACGGACGAGGTGGCGGCCGACCACGTCCTCCAGGCCGGGCAGGTTCTCGCGCTCGCCCTCGACGGTCAGCAGCAGGGCGTCCGGTTGGGCCTCCAGGGTGGCGGTGCCGGCGGCGAAGACCAGGGTGCCGCGGCCGGTCTCCGGGGAGAAGGACGTCTCGATCTTGCGGCTCATGTGGGCGGCGAGTTGCTTGGCGTAGCGGGCGGGACGGTCGGTGGCGACGCGCGCGGTGGAAACGGGCATGGGTCCTCCAGGGGCGGGGAGGGAACTTAGGGTCCCCTCACTGGAAGCTACGCTAGCCTAGATGCTGAGCTAAGCTCAACATATTTCCCTGATCGCCCTCCGCCGCCCGCCGCAGGCCCCCGACCGGCCGATACCCTTGGCCGGACGCCAGCCGAGGAGACCGCCGATGACCACCACGCCGACCGACGACCCGGCGGACCCCTCCCCCGCCCCCCGGCCCGGCTCCCCGGCCGGCGCGGCCGAACTGGCGGACGCGATGACCAGGGCGATCAAGCGGATCCGCCGCCAGACCGGCTGGCGGCTGGAGCCCTACGGCATCACCCCCGGCCAGGCCCGGGCGCTGCGCACCCTCGCCCACGCGCCCGGCTGCGAGACCCCGGACCACGCGATGCGGCTGAGCGACCTCGCCGACAAGCTGCACATCGCCCCGCGCTCGGCCACCACCGTGGTCGACGCCCTGGAGGAGGCCGGACTGGTCGAGCGCAGCCCCGACCCGGCCGACCGGCGGGCCGTACGGCTGCTGCTGACCGAGGCCGGCCGGGCGGCGGTGGAGCGGATCGGGCAGGTCCGGGACGAGGTGGCGCAGGAGTACTTCGGCGAGGTCAGCCCCGAGGACGAGGAGGTGCTGCTGCGAGTGCTGCGCTCCGCCGAGGCCCGCTTCCTCGCAGCCGGGCCGCCACAGCGCTCGGCAGCCCCGGGCGCAGCGCGGTGATCCCGATCCCGGCGATCACCAGCAGCGCGGCCGCGCCGGCCAGCGGGCTGACCCGTTCGCCGAGCAGCAGCCAGGCCGAGGACATCCCGAACACCGGCACCAGCAGCGAGTAGGGCGCGACGGCGGTCGCGTCGTAGCTGCGCAGCAGGTAGCTCCAGGCGACGAAGCCGAACAGGGTGGAGACCAGCCCGACGTAGCCGATCGCGCCGAGCCCGCCGAGGGTGATCCCGCGAAGCGCGCGCAGGTCCGCGTCCGGCCCCTCGACCAGCAGGGACAGGCCCAGCAGCGGCAGCGGCGGGACGGCGCTGACCCAGACCATCCAGCGCAGGGCGTCCGGCGGTGCCGCCCTGCGGGTCAGCACGTTGGACAGGCCCCAGGCGACGGCGGCCAGCACCACCAGGGCGAAGGCCCCGAGCGGGCCGCCGAGGCCCTGGTCGAACGCGCTCAGGGCGATGCCCGCGAAGGCGATCCCCAGGCCGAGGAGCCGCTGCCCGCCCGGGCGCTCACCCAGCAGGGCGGCGGCGAACAGGGCGGTGAAGCCTGCCTGGCACTGGAGCACCAGGGAGGAGAGGCCGGCCGGCATCCCGGCGTGCATGCCGAGGAAGAGCAGCCCGAACTTGACCACCCCGAGGACCAGGCCGACCGCCAGCACCCAGCGCCGGGCCACCTTGGGCGGGCCGATGAAGAAGACCGCGGGCACGGCGACCACGGCGAACCGCAGGGCGCAGAAGAGCAGCGGCGGGAAGCTGTCCAGGCCGACGTGGATGAGGACGAAGTTGAGGCCCCACACGGCGGCCACCAGGACGGCCAGGGTGATGTGACGAGGGCTCATGCTGCTCTTGCCGCCCGGAGCGGCGGGTGCTGCGGTCATGGATGGAGCATGGCGGCGGAGGACCGTGCAGCACCAGCGATGAATACTGAAGAAAACACTTTAGGATCGCTGCATGATGGATCTGGGGCGCCTGCGGGCGCTGCACGCGGTGGCGGTGCACGGTTCGGTCGGCGGGGCAGCGGCCGCGCTCGGATTCACGCCCTCGGCGGTCTCGCAGCAGATCGCCAAACTGGAGCGGGAGACCCGGACGGTGCTGCTGGAGAAGCAGGGCCGGGGCGTGGTGCTGACCGACGCGGCGCGCGAGCTGGCGACCACCGCGCAGGCCGTGCTGGGGCTGGTTGAGCAGGCCGAGGTGCGGTTGGAGGAACAGCGCGGCCAGGCGGTCGGGCGGCTGCTGGTCGCCGCCTTCCCGTCCGGCGCACGCGGACTGATGCCCGGGGCGTTGGCCGAACTGCGGCAGCGCTGCCCGGAGCTGGACGTACGGCTGCTGGAGAGCGATCCGTACCCGGCGGCGGAGCTGGTGGCCCGGGGCGAGGTGGATCTGGCGCTGGTGCAGGACTGGCCGACCGTGCCGCTGCCGGTGCAGGAGGGGCTGGCCCGGCTGGACCTCGGGACGGACCCGGTGGACCTGCTGCTGCCGGACGGGGACGAGCTGGCGGCACTGGACGCGGTGCCGGTGGAGCGGCTGTGCGGGCAGCGCTGGATCAGCATGCCGCCGGGCAACATCTGCCACGACTGGCTGGTCCGCACCCTACGTGAGGCCGGTGAGGAGCCGGACGTGCGCTACCAGGTCGGCGAGTTCGAGACCCAGATCGCGCTGGTCGCGGCCGGTCTGGGGATGGGCCTGGTGCCCCGGCTCGGCCGGGGCCCGCTGCCGGCCGGGGTGGTGGCCCGCCCGGTGGCCTCGCAGCCGAGCCGGCGGGTGTTCGCGCTCTGGCGGGCCCAGGCCTCCCGGCGGCCGGCGATCACCGCGGCGCTGGCGGCGATGCGGGGGTGCTGGAGCCGCCTTCCGGGTTAGCCGGCGAAGCCGGGGGTCGGTCGGCGAAGCCGGGGGTCGGTCGGCGAAGCCGGGGGTCGGTCGGCGAAGCCGGGGGTCAGCTGGCGAAGCCGATGACCAGCCACATGAAGCCGACCCCGGCGACGGTGCACAACAGGGTGCTGCGCGAGGGGTGCGGGCTGTGCGCCTCCGGGAGGATGTCGGAGGTCGCCAGGTAGAGCAGGAAGCCGGAGAAGAAGCCCAGGTAGAGGCCGAGCAGGTGCTCCGGGATGGTGAAGGCCAGGGTGATCGCCGCGCCGGAGACCGGGGCCAGCGCGTCGGCCGCGAGCAGGGTCAGCGCCCGGCGCCGGTTGTGTCCGTACAGCCGAGTGATCGTGTAGGTGTTGAAGCCGTCGGCGAAGTCGTGCGCGACCACCGCGATGGCCACCACCGTGCCGACCGTGGTGCCGGCCTGGAAGGCGGCGCCGATCGCGAAGCCGTCCATCACGCTGTGCCCGACCAGGGCCAGCGCGGCGGTCAGCCCGATGCCCTGGGCCCCGGCGTGGTGGGCGTGGCCGTGGTGGTGGCCGTGGGTGTGCTCGGCGTACTCGCCCTCGTGACCGCGGTGGATGGCGACCGCGCGCTCGACCACGTGGATGGTGAGGAAGCCCACCGCGAACATCAGCAGCGCCTGCGGCACGCCGTGCACTTCTCCGGGCGCCTGGTGGATGGCCTCGGGCAGCAGGTCGAAGGCGACCACGCCGAGCATCAGGCCGGCCGCGAAGCCGAGCACCAGGTGGCGGCGGTCTCCGGTGCGCTGGGCGACGAAGCCGCCGATCAGCGTCATCAGGAACGCCCCGGCGGCGACCAGGACGGCGGTCATCGGGTCGCCTCCCGCGCCTGGCCCGCCGGATGGCCGGTGCCGCCGTGTGCTCTGCCGAGCGCAGTGCCCATTCCTCTCCCCCTGGGGTCCGCCCGTGGTCGGGCCGACCGCCGACCGTACCGGACGACCGTTCGACGGTGATCGCCCGGGGGGGTGCCGGGGCCGATGGGATCCGGTCCTCAGCCTCGGTCCGGGCCCGGCGGGGCGCCCGCCGGGTGGCCCGTCGGGGTGAACTCCGAGGCCGGGCAGGGCGGGTCTTCCGGGCCTGGGCGTCTTTCGGGACCATCGGGCCCGTCGGCCCGTCGGCCCGTCAGAGGCCGTCGACCCGTCAGAGGCCGGCGGCGAGCGGCAGGCCGAGGTGGGTGCGGGCGAGTTCGCGGACGCCGTCGCCGTCGATCAGGTGGATGTGCCGGTGGCTCTCCTCGGCGGTGAGGTCCAGGGCGTCGTCGGCGAAACGGCCGGTGGTCAGCCGCAGGCCGCGTTCCGCGGACTCCTCAGTGACGGCCTCGGCCAGGGTCTCGATCTGCTCGGCGGTGACCGGTGCGGCGCCCCGCGAGGCCCAGACCACCCAGCGGCCGGGCAGCGAGCTGCCGGGGGCACCCTCGCCCGTGGCGACCAGCCCGGCCGGGCCACGCAGCCGGACGCTCCACTCGGCGAGCCCGCCCCGGATGAGCAGGTCGCGCACCAGCTGGGCGAACTCGTTGGCGGACAGGTCGAGCGCGGCCGGGACGGCGGCCCCGGCCTGGGCGGCCGGCTCGACGACGGCGCGGGCGTACGGGTCCGGGGTGACGGCGGCGTCCAGCTGGCGCAGCCGGACCAGGGCCTCGTCCTGCTCGGCGTCGGCGTAGACGCCCTCGTCGTCGCGCTCCTCGTACGGCGTCTCCGGCGGCAGCAGCCGGGTGCGGGCCAGAGCGTCGCGGTCGGCGTCCACGCTGAGCAGGCAGAGCGGCTCGGCCGAACCGGGCTCGCGCAGCCAGCCGTTGAGGACGACACCGGCGAGTATCTCGTCGGTGTCGACGGCGTCGGCGGCCTGCAGAGCGCGCAGCGCGAGCCGGGCGACCAGCCGCAGGTAGTCGGTGGCCCGGTCCGCGGGCGGACGCGGCACCGGGACGATGTCTCCGTCGGGGGCCAGCCGGTAACCGGTGAGCGAGGGCACCAGGTCGAGCGGGGGCAGGTCGAGGTCCAGCACGGCGGTGCGGGTGAGCGGGCGGAACACTGCCCGGCAGGGGGCGGGGAGGTCCTGGGTGGCGGTCTCGGCGGCGGCCAAGGCCCGCTCCAGCAGCGACTCCACGGCGGCCGGCTCGGCCAGCCGGTAGGCGCGCCGGCACTCCTCCAGGCTCTCGTTGTACTCGCGCACCGCGCGGGCGCGGGCCTCCTCGGTCGCCTCGTGGGCGCGCCGGGACTCGTCGGCGGCCGGGCGGCCGGCCTCGGCCCGGCGGGTGCGCCACTCGCGCAGGGCGCGCTGGTGGGTCAGCCGGGCCTGGGCCAGTTCGCGCTGGTAGCCGGAGTCGAGCAGGCGGCGGGACGGACCGCTCTCCGGGTCGGCCGCGGCCGGTTCGGCGGGGGCGAAGTCCTCCCAGCGGGGCTCGGACTGGTCGGCGGCGGCCGGGCCGTCGGCCGGGTAGGGGCGGGGTTCGTAGTGGCGCAGCTGACTCTCGAAGTCCATGGCCGAGACGGGCAGCGCGGCCCGCCGCAGCAGGTCGGTCAGCCGGTCGTGCTCGGCCTGGACGGTGAGTGTGCGGTGGTGGGTCAGGGCGGCGGCCCGGGCGTGCGCGGCGATGCCGTCCCCGGGGTCGGCGGAGCCGGGGGCGGTGGAGCCCGAGGTGGACGAGCTGTCACCCGGATCGCCGATCGGACGGCCGGGTGTCGGGCCGGGGACGGACGGGCCGTCACCCACCGCCGCCTCGCCGGGGCGGCCGGGTACGGCCCGGCCACCGGCGGGATCGCGCGGTTCCGGACCTTCGTCGACGCCGAGGTCGCGGAAAACCGAGGCGAGGAAGCCCGGTTGGGGAAACTGGACGGTGGCGGCGCCGTCCGACTGGCCGTCAGCTGAGTACTGCATCGGTCGTCGTTCCCCCATGCTCGTCCGGCGCCTGCCCGGGGCGGCCGGCCGGCCCGCGGCCCCGCCCCTGCCGGACATTGTCCACCGAACGGGCTCAGCGGTCAGCCAAGCCGGTCAGTTGGTCCGGGTGTTGGTCAGGTGCAGACCGATGTAACCGACGTAGATCCGGCCACTACCGGAACAGTCGTCCAGGTAGTGCAGCCGGGGCGCGGTGCGGCCGCCGCCGATCCGCAGGTGCGCGCCCATGAACGCGCGCCGGGAGGCGTCCACGTGTTCCGGGACCGGCAGCATCCGTTCGCGTTTCCACTTGGTGTGACTGAACACCGTCCGGGACTCGCCGCGGACCGCCTTGCGGGGCGGGAAGCGGTGGCAGCCGTCCGGGGTGTGCTCGCACCACTGCTTGAAGTCCCCGCCGGCCGCGCCGCTCACGGCCGCCTCGGCGTACTCCTGCAGGGCCGTCAGACCGTCCCAGGCGAGCCGGGCCCAACCGGCGCCGGCGCACTGGAGTCCGTCCAGGGCGAGCGCGGCCTTCTGGTCGCCGGTGAAGGTGAGCAGCGGGAACTCACCGAGCCGGGCCATGAGGTCGGTGAAGGTCTCGGGCTTGCCGACCCACCCGAAGGGCTGGGCGGCGGAGCGCTGGCCGACGGCCGGGCCGGAGCCCGGGGTGGTGCAGTGGCGGCCGGCCAGGCCGCGGGCGCCGGTGCGTAGGCGGCCCTCGTGGCCGTCCCGAGTCTGGCCGCGGTCGCGGTGTTCCAGGCGCAGGGTGCGCCGGACCCGCTCCAGTTCGTCGGCCCTGGCCTGCTGCTCGGCGCGGTCCTGCTGCTCCTCGCGTGCGAACTCAGCCAGTTCGGCGGCCGCGTCGGCAGCCGTGTCGACGGTCGCGCCGGCGCTCGTGACCACGGGATGGTCGGCGGCCGGGCGGAGTTGCGGCGGTGGGACACGCAGCACCGGGACGGCCGCGAGCGGCGGCGGCAGCGGCTGGTCGGCGGCGAGGCGGCGCGGCTCGCGGGCGAGCAGGCCGGCGGCACGGCGGAGGTCCTGTTCTATTCGACCCCGGGCGAGCACCGGATGCCGGGCGCCGTCCTGCCGGGAGGCCGGGTCGACCTCGGGCAGGTAGGTGCGCACCGCCCCGCCGTACACGGTGTGGTACTCCAACGCGACGTTGAAGCCGGTGCGGGCGCCCGGGTCCAGCACGTAGGCGGTGGCGAGGCCGGGCAGCTGCCGGCAGAGCGGGCGGACCACGTCCTCGACCCAGCGGTCGAGCGGGAGGTTCACCGGGACGCTGGCGACCACGGTGGGCAGTCGGCGCTCCGGGTCGCACAGCTCGTCGATCAGGGCGTCGACCTCGTCGGCCGTGATCACCCGGGGTACGGGGTGGACGGCGGCCGGGCCGTCGCTGGCGTCGAGCAGCGGGAGCAGGGTGCGGGCCAGCTCGGGCACCGGCACCCGGCAGGGAGTGCGCACACCGCTGCCGGTGCTGTGGGTCTCGGCCTCCAGCCGGAACCAGGTGCGGCCCTCGGCGCCGGTGGCCACGGTGAGGGTGAGCTGCCGGGTGCCGTGCGGGGCCGGGGTGCGCAGGCGGCGGCGGTCGTAGCGGCCGGCGCCCGACGGGCCGCGCAGCGGGCCTCGGTCCCGGTCCAGCAGGACACGGTCGCCCAGACGGAGGCGTTCGGCGGCGAGGGGCGTTCCCGCGGAGGCCGTTCCGGCGGGGGCGCGGTGGGCCGGCGGGGGCTCCTCGCAGCCCTCCTGCTTCAGCCAGGAGGCCAGCTGCTCGTCCGCCAGGGCAACAGCCTCGGCGTGCGGGAGGGTGGTGGTGACGGTCATCCGGTAGGGCGTCGCGGGGCTGCGGGGGCCAGGTAGGTCGGCACCGGCGGGCGACGGCGAGCGGTCTGAGGTCATGCGCATACCTCCGTGGTGCGGGGTGGGGTCTGGTGTCCTCCATCGATGGTTTTCGTCCGGTTCGGCCGGATCCTTGCCCAGGAAACGCCACGGCCCGGAGCGGAAGTTCCAACTCCGGGCCACGACACTACGTTCGGGTGAATCTACTCAAGCGGTCTTCCGCGCGGCGCGGCCGCTCGGCTACGGAAAGCGACCCGGCGGAGGGCGCTCGGGCCTCAGCGGCCCCGGCGCCCCCACGGCGCCACCACGGCTCCGGGCGGGCTCCCCGACCGGTGGGTCAGACCGGTACCTCGACATAGGTGCGGCCGGCCGGGACCGCCACCGCGGTACCGCCGGTCGCCTCGGCCAGCCAGGTGTGGAACGCGGCCACCTCCGGCTCCGGCACGCCCACCTCGATCCGCACCCCGGCCGCCTCGTAGACGAGGTCGCTCACCGCGTACCCGGCGGCCCGCAGGTCGTTCTCCACCCGCCCGGCGCGTACGTGGTCCGCCGTCACCGCGAGCAGCGCGACCGGCCGCCGCTCCAGCAGGCCGAGCTCGTCGACCGCGGCCGACACCGCGTTCCCGTACGCCCGCACCAGACCGCCGGCGCCGAGCTTGATCCCGCCGAAGTACCTGGTCACCACGGCGACGGTGTCGGTGAGGCCGCGCCGGCGCAGCACCTCCAGCATCGGCACCCCGGCCGTGCCGCCGGGCTCGCCGTCGTCGCTGGAGCGCTCGCGGCGCTGCTCGTCGCCGACCACGAAGGCGGTGCAGTTGTGCCGGGCGTCCCAGTACCGCTTGCGGATGCCGGCGATGAAGGCCTGTGCCTCGTCCTCGTCGGCGACCCGGGCGAGGTGGCAGATGAAACGGGACTTCTTGATCTCGGTCTCGTGGCTGCCGGCCCGCCGGATGGTGAGGTACGGCCTGGCGGTCGGTTCCGGCGTGGCGGACATGGCGCTTTGGTTCTCCCGGGAACGGCGACGGCTGGCGGCGCGCACCCCGGGCGTCCGGGGCGGCACCGCCAGCCTAGTTGGCGCGCGACCGGAGGGTCGGCGGCCGGGGCGTCGGCGACCGGAGGGTCAGCGACCGGCCAGGGCGTCCAGCTGTGCGCGGTCCAGGCCGGTCAGCGCGGTGATCTCGGCCGGGTCGACGGCGCCGCAGTCCAGGCCGCGCAGCAGGTAGCCGCTGAGCGCCCGGGCGGTGGCCGGCTCGTCCATCACGTCCCCGCCCGTCTTGGCGACGTACGCGGCCAGCCGGGCGGCGGCGGCCGCCAGGCCCTCGCGGTAGAAGGAGTACACCGCGACGTAGCGGGTCGGCAGGTGCGCCGGGTGCATGTCCCAGCCCTGGTAGTAGGCGCGGGCCAGCGAGCGGCGGACCAGGTCGTGGTGGAGCTTCCAGGCGGCGTGCACCTGCTCGGTGGAGCCGGTGGGGATCACGTTGGTCGAGCCATCGGAGAGCCGGACCCCGGTGCCGGCCGCGGCCACCTGCATGACTGCCTTCGCGTGGTCGGCGACCGGGTGGTCCATGCTCTGGTAGGCCGCGCTGACCCCGCAGGAGGCGCTGTAGTCGAAGGTGCCGTAGTGCAGCCCGGTGGCACGGCCCTCGGCGGCCTCGATCATGAGGGCGACGGTGGCCCGGCCGTCCGGGCCGAGGATGGCCTGGGTGGTCTCGATCTGGATCTCGAAACCGATCCGGCCGGCCGGCAGCCCGGCGCGGCGCTCGAAGTCCTCCAGCAGCCGGACCAGGGCGGTGACCTGCTCCGCGTAGGTGACCTTGGGCAGAGTCAGCACCAGGCCCTCCGGCAGGCCGCCGTTCGCCAGCAGGGTGGCGAGGAAGAGCTCCAGGGTTCGGATGCCGCGGGCGCGGACGGGCGCCTCCATGCACTTGATCCGGATGCCGACGTACGGCGGCGCGCTGCCTTCGGCCACCGCGGCGGCGAGCAGTTCGGCGGCGCGGACGGCGGCGGCGTCCTCCTCGGCGTCCGGGCGCGGGCCGTAGCCGTCCTCGAAGTCGATCCGCAGGTCCTCGATCGGCTCGCGCCGCAGCTTGGCGCGGACCCGGGCGTGCACGTCGGCGAGCAGCCCGTCGTCGGCGACGCCGAGGGCGCGGGCGAGCTCGGTGGGGGTGCCGGCGTGGGTGCCGAAGGCCTCCACGGCCTGGCGGCCCCACTCCCGCACGGTGTCGGCGCCGAAGGCGTCCGCCGGGACGTAGACAGTGTGAACCGGCTGCCGGGTGCCGGAGTCGCCCGGGTAGCGGCGCGCCAGATCGGCGTCCACCGGGGCGAGCAGCGCCTCGACGGCAGCGCGGGCGCCGGCGGAGAAGGAGGCCCCGCCCGTCGGCCCGGTTCCGTCGACCTCGACCTGCGACATCCGCACTCCTCCATGCCGAACCAGCGATTCAACAATTTGTTGAGGCGAAGGTAGCTCCGGCTGGGTCGGGCGTCAATGGCCGACCGAGCGGTGGACCGAGGGTGCCGGCGCGGGTTCAGTCCCTCCCGGCGGCGGCGTAGCGGTCGCGAAGCTGCGGGTAGAGCTCGGCCACCTCCTTGGGGTGGACCGAGCCGTCCGGGCCCTTGCCGCTGACGCCGTACTCGGCGGTGAGCCAGGCGGCGAGGCGCTGGGGGTCGGGCTCGTGGCTGTGGTTGTCGATGTACGAGACCAGGGCGTCGTAGGCGATGTCCTGGTCGAGGGCCGTGGGCGCCGGGCGATGTTCGGGCTGCTCGGCTTGGACGGGCTCCTCGGCCGGAGCGGGCTGCTCGGGCTGGGTCGGCCGTTCGGCCTGGGCCTGCTGGGCGGCCGGGGCCGGCTGCGACCCGGCCGGGTCGGCCTGCGGGACGACCGGGTGCTGGGCCTGCGGCCGAGGCGTCTGGACAAGGGCCGGCGCGGGCTCCTCGGCGACCGGGCGCGGCGGCTTGAACCACGGCGAGGCCTGGCCGGGCACCCGCCCGCCCGGTGCGGGGTCGGCCGAGTGGCCGGTGGTGCGGACCGGGCGCTCGGTCCAGACGTTCAGCTCCTCGCCACGGGGCTGCGGGGCGGCGTCCGCCGCCTCCTCCGGCTCCTGCGCGGCACGCAGGCGGACGGCGTGCAGCTTCGCCAGCATCGGCGCGGCGACCTCGGCGGACATCGGCGCGGCAGCCGCGGGGGCTGCGGGGGCCTGGGCCTCGGCGGAGGGCTGCGCCTGGGGCTGGTCCTTGTCCTGCGCCTGCGCCTGCGCCTGCGCCTGCGCCTGGGACGGTTCAGGCCTGACTTGCTGCGGGTTCTGGGGCCGCTGGGGCTGAGCCGCGCTCGCGGCGCGGGCGGGCACCGGGCCGCCGACCACGGGAACCGCCGGGGCGATGGCTGCGGCGGCGCGGCTCTGCTGGAGCTGCAGTTCGAGCTCCTTGGCCTCCTTCTCCGCCCGGACCTCCTTGGCCTCGCGCTCGCGGGCCTCCTCGTCCAGCCGGTCGAGCAGCGACGGGTCCAGCGGGACGCCGAACTTGGCGAGCTTGAGCGGCAGCAGCGCCTGGATCGGCGCCGAGCGGCGCCAGCCACGGCCGTACCGGAAGCGCAGCTGCGCGCGGTAGACCAGGCGGTTCTGCTCCAGCCGGATGACCTCCTCGTAGGAGCGCAGCTCCCAGAGCTTCATCCGCCGCCAGAGCCGGAAGGTCGGCACCGGGGAGAGCACCCAGCGCATCACCCGGACCGATTCCATGTGACGGTCGGCGGTGATCGCCGCGATCCGGCCCACCGCGTGCCGGGAGGCCTCGACCACGACGACGAACAGCACCGGGATGACGGCGTGCATCCCCATGCCGAGCGGGTCGCCCCACGAGGCGGCCGCGTTGAAGGCGATGGTGGCGACGGTCAGCAGCCAGGCCGTCTGGCGCAGCATCGGGAAGGGTATCCGCAGCCAGGTCAGCACCAGGTCGAGGGCGAGGAGCACCACGATGCCCGCGTCGACGCCGATCGGGAAGGCGTAGGAGAAGGCACCGAAACCTTTCTCCAGGGCCAGCTCGCGCACCGCGTTGTACGAGCCCGCGAAGCCGATGCCCGAGATGATGCAGGCGCCGGCCGCGACCAGGCCGAGCAGGCCGCGATGGGCCTTGGTGAGCGTTGGGCGTGCCATAACGTCTATCAACCCCTGGATGTCGGCTGCTGCCGTACGCGCCTCGGCTGCCGGTTCCCGCCTATCGGGCCGCCGGACGGCTGAGCAACCTCCGGGCTCGGCCCATCGGAGTTTACTCGTACGCGTGTTTCAGCGTTTCCGCAGCCTGGAGTGTCACATCACGCTACGGAGCAACCTCCTCCGCCGGGGCCGGTCGGACCGTCAGCGGTTCTGCCCCGCCGTGCCGTTGAGGTAGGCGAGCACGGCCATCACCCGCCGGTTGGCGTCCTCGTCCGGGGCGAGTCCGAGCTTGCTGAAGATGTTGGCGATGTGCTTGGCCACAGCGCCGTCGCTCACTGAGAGGCGGGCGGCGATCGCCGAATTGGAACAGCCCTCGGCCATCAGCTCCAGCACCTCGCGCTCGCGCGGGGACAGCCCGAGCAGCGGGCCGGGTCGGCGCGCGGTGGTCTGCATCAGCTGGGCGATCACGTCCGGGTCCATCGCCGTCCCGCCCGCAGCCACCCGGCGGACCGCGTCGATGAACTGGCCTGCGTTGAACACCCGGTCCTTCAGCAGGTAGCCGATCCCGCCCGTGCCGTCGGCCAGCAACTCCCGCGCGTACAGCTGCTGGACGTGCTGGGACAGCACCAGCACCGGCAGGCCCTGGATCTCCCGGCGTGCCTTGAGCGCCGCCTGCAGCCCCTCGTCGGTGAGCGTCGGGGGCAGCCGGACGTCGACCACGGCCACTTCCGGGCGGTGGGTCAGCAGCGCCTCCAGCAGCTCGGGGCCGGTCTCCACGGCGGCCGCGATGGTGAAGCCGTGCACTTCCAGTAGCCGGATCAGGCCTTCGCGAAGGAGGTAGAGGTCCTCGGCGAGGACAACTCGCACGGCAACTCCAAGGTGATGGTGGTGGGACCGCCCGACGTGCTGTCGATGGCGAGGGCACCGTCGAAGGTACCCAATCGGCGTTCGATCCCGCGCAGGCCCGTGCCCCGGGACGGATCCGCCACACCCACGCCGTCGTCCGTCACCGTGACCCGTAGGGAGCCGGCCCGGTACAGGATGTCCACCCACACCTGGTCCGCCCCGGAGTGCTTGGCCGTGTTGGCCAGCAGCTCGCAGATGCTGAAGTACGCGGCGGCCTCCACCGGAGCCGGCAGCCGGTCCGGCAGGCTCACGAACACCTCCGTCGGGAGCGCGCTGTCCAGCGCCAACGCCCGGACGGCATCGCCCAGTCCGCGTTCGGCGAGCACCGGCGGGTGGATACCGCGGACCAGGTCGCGCAGTTCCTGCAGCGCCCGGGCCGAGGACTGCCGGGCCTCGGAGAGCAGTTCCCGCGCGGCGGCCTGGTCGGTGTCCATCAGGTGCTCGATGGTGCCCAGCGTCATCCCGATCGCGACCAGCCTCGCCTGGGCTCCGTCGTGCAGATCGCGCTCGATCCGCCGCAGTTCGGCCGCCTGGTTGCCCACCGCGTCCGCCCGGGTCTCGGTCAACTCGGCCACCCGCCTGGTCAGCTGGGCGTGCGTGGCCCGACCGTCCTGGTCCAGCACCCGGCGGGCCACCTCCGCGTACCCGCGCACCGCGTACGGTGCGACGAGTATCCCGGCGAGCACCATGCCGATCCCGACCCCGATGCTCAGCAGGACCGACATCATGCGCGGGCTCATCGGACCGAACCCGTCCGCGGGAACCGGCCCCGCCAGGGTGTAGGCGGCACCCAGCACCAGCAGCAGCACCACCGGACCGGCCAAGGCGGCAGCAAGGACGGGGTTCACCACCAACCAGGCCAGCTCGGCGCGGGTGGTGCGGTCCCGCAGGCCCCAATGGACCAGCTGCGCGAACTTCGCGACCGTCCGCGAGCGGTGGTAGGAGTACCCCGTCCACCAGTGCCCGCGCTCGTCCGACTCCAGCTCCGGCCGCGGCTCATAGGCCGCCGGAAGACGTATGCCGTACCAGCGTTCCAGGAACCTGCGGGTACGGTCCGCGGTCCTCCGAACGAAGGCGGTGGCCACCACGGAGCCGGCGACCAGCGCGGCCACGAGGGCGATCAGGGGCGCCGGGGAGTAGTCCATGAGCAACTGGGCCGTCGCCACCCCCGTGAGGACGGCCGCCACCACCGGCAGCGCGAACCCCGCGGCCGCGGCCAGCGCCACCTGAGCCAGCCTGGCCAGTCCCTGGACGCCGGCCTCGAAGGCTGCCCGAGTCTGCGCACGTACGGACGTGCCGCTCGTGCTAGTCACTGTGGTCACGCAAGCTCCTGATGCCGGTACCGATCGTCCTTCATCAGTGTTCACGAACGACCGGCTCCGGACACTGGCCATGGCACCCCAATTCCGAGGTAGACCTAGGTCCACCTGTCGGTGGTCGGAGCAACACCCGCCGGTTGAGATGGTCCGAAAATGCGAAGAACCCCCATCCGGAATCCGGATGGGGGTTCTTCTGAATGATTGTTCGGCGGCGTCCTACTCTCCCACAGGGTCCCCCCTGCAGTACCAT
>NZ_JBIWPN010000040.1:0-51501 GCF_044768305.1 Kitasatospora sp. NPDC101155
CGCCCGGTTACATTCCGAACCCGGAAGCTAAGCCTCACAGCGCCGATGGTACTGCAGGGGGGACCCTGTGGGAGAGTAGGACGCCGCCGAACAATTCTTCGAGAGAAGCCCCCGCCGGGTGAACCGGACGGGGGCTTTTCTGTTGTAAGGTCAACGTGCATTGTCGTTACATGGGACAGGAGGCCCCCAGGTGGAGGTCCAGGAGACGCGGGTCCAGACCGATCGCGTCCTCACCATCCCCAACCTGCTGAGCATGGGCCGGCTGGTCGGTGTTCCGCTTTTTCTCTGGCTCATCCTGTGGCCGGCCTTCGGCGGGCCCAACAATGACGGTTGGGCGCTGTTGATCCTGGCGCTGAGCGGAGTCAGCGACTACCTGGACGGAAAGCTCGCCAGGCGGTGGGGGCAGATCAGTCGGGTGGGGCAGCTGCTGGACCCGCTGGCTGACCGGCTCTATGTGCTGTCCACGCTGGTCGGATTGACCTGGCGTGAGATTCTGCCGTGGTGGGTGACGGCGATTCTGCTGGCCCGGGAACTGTTCATCGCCTCGCTGTTGCCCATTCTGAACAAGCACGGTTACGGGCCGCTGCAGGTGAGTTTCCTCGGGAAAGCCGCGACCTTCAATCTGATGTACGCGTTTCCGCTTCTGTTGCTCGGCAACGTGCACAGCTGGATCGCGCGGCCGGCCGAGGTGGTGAGCTGGGCCTTCATCTGGTGGGGAACCACGCTCTACTGGTGGTCCGCCATTCTTTACGCGGTGCAGGCGCGGCAGATCGTCAAGGCCGCTTCGGCGACCTCGGCGTCCACAGCCTGAGACGTGATCTGAGAGAAGTCCCACGCTGTACCGGTGCGTCGGACGATACCTTCCGGGTAGAGAACCCTCTGGAACGGTTTGATGGACCTGCAGGTCCACCACCGCGAAGGAGGACGCACCCGTAATGAAAGCCGTTGTCATGGCAGGGGGCGAGGGCACCCGACTCCGCCCGATGACCTCCAGCATGCCGAAGCCGCTGCTTCCGGTCGCCAATATGCCGATCATGGAGCACGTGCTTCGGCTGCTGAAGCGGCACGGCCTCTCCGACACCGTGGTCACCGTCCAGTTCCTGGCGTCACTGGTCAAGAACTACTTCGGTGACGGTGAGGAACTGGGGATGCATCTCACGTATGCCCATGAGGAGACGCCACTAGGCACTGCGGGGAGTGTCAAGAACGCCGAGGACGCGCTCAAGGACGACTCCTTTCTGGTGATCTCCGGTGACGCGTTGACCGACTTCAATCTCTCCGAATTGATCGACTTTCACCGCAGCAAGAACGCTCTGGTCACCGTCTGTCTCACCAGGGTGCCGAATCCTCTGGAGTTCGGTATCACGATCACGGACGACGACGGGCGGGTCGAACGCTTCCTGGAGAAGCCGACCTGGGGGCAGGTCTTCTCCGACACGGTGAACACCGGTATCTACGTGATGGAACCCGAGGTCTTCGACTACGTCGCGGCGGGGGAGTCCGTCGACTGGTCGAGCGACGTCTTCCCGCAGCTGTTGAAGGAGGGCAAGCGGGTCTACGGCTACGTCGCCGAGGGCTACTGGGAGGACGTGGGCACCCACGAGAGCTACGGCAAGGCCCAGGCGGACGTCCTGGAGGGCAAGGTCGACGTCGAGATCGACGGCTTCGAGATCTCGCCGGGCGTCTGGGTGGCCGAGGGGGCGGAGGTCGACCCCGAGGCCGTCCTGCGCGGGCCGCTGTACATCGGCGACTACGCCAAGGTCGAGGCCGGTGTGGAGATCCGCGAGCACACCGTGCTGGGCAGCAACGTGGTGGTCAAGCGCGGGGCCTTCCTGCACAAGGCGGTGGTGCACGACAACGTGTACGTCGGCCCGCAGAGCAATCTGCGCGGCTGCGTGGTGGGCAAGAACACCGATGTGATGCGGGCCGCGCGGATCGAGGACGGCGCGGTGATCGGGGACGAGTGCCTGGTCGGCGAGGAGTCGATCATCGCGGCGAACGTCAGGGTCTACCCGTTCAAGACGATCGAGGCCGGGGCCGTCGTCAACACCTCGGTGATCTGGGAGTCCCGCGGTCAGGAGCACCTCTTCGGTCTCCGCGGCGTCTCGGGGATCCTGAACGTCGAGATCACCCCCGAGCTGGCCGTAC
The DNA here is from genome assembly GCF_044768305.1 of Kitasatospora sp. NPDC101155. Lineage (NCBI taxonomy): Bacteria > Bacillati > Actinomycetota > Actinomycetes > Kitasatosporales > Streptomycetaceae > Kitasatospora > Kitasatospora sp. NPDC101155. The sequence goes on from NZ_JBIWPN010000040.1 coordinate 2,149, forward strand.
GGCTGGCCGGCGCGTACGCCACGACGTTGAAGAAGGGTGCCACTGTCACCATTGCGCGTGACCATTCGCGAGGTGCGCGTGCGCTCAAACGGGCGATGATCTCGGCGCTGCAGACGAGCGCGATCGACGTCCGAGACCTGGAGAACGTGCCGATGCCGGTGGCCCGGCAGCACACGGCGCGGGGGAGCGCGGGCGGGATCTTCCTGCGGACCACACCCGGAGTGCCGGACTCGCTGGACATCCTGTTCTTCGACGAGCGCGGCGCGGACCTCTCGCAGGCGGGACAGCGCAAGCTCGACCGCGTCTACGCGCGCCAGGAGTACCGGCGGGCCTTCCCCGGCGAGATCGGGGACCTGACCTTCCCGTCCAGCGTCTTCGACTCCTACGCGGGCAACCTGCTGCGGACGGTGGACACCACCGGGGTCCGGGAGGCCGGGCTGAAGGTGGTCGTGGACACCGCGCACGGCAGCGCGGGGCTGGTTCTGCCGAGCATCCTCGGCCGGCTCGGGGTGGAGGCGCTCACCGTCTCCAGCGGGCTGGACGAGGCGCGGCCGACCGAGGACGCGGAGACGCGGCGGGCCGGGCTGGCCAGGCTCGGTGAGTTGGTGGCCTCCTCACGGGCGGCCTTCGGTGTCCGCTTCGACCCGGTCGGTGAGCGCGTCGCCTTCGTCGACGAGCTGGGCCGGGTGATCGACGACGACCGGGCGCTGCTGGTGCTGCTGGACCTGGTCGCGGCCGAGCGCCGCAGTGGGCAGGTGGCGCTGCCGGTGACCACGACCCGGATCGCCGAGCAGGTCGCCGCCTACCACGGCACCCAGGTCATCTGGACCACGACGACGCCGGACGACCTCGCGAAGGCGGCCTCCGCCGAGGGCACGGTGTTCGGCGGGGACGGGCGCGGTGGCTTCGTGGTGCCCGAGTTCAGCGGGGTGCTGGACGGCGCCGCCGCCTTCGTCCGCTTGGTCGGCCTGGTGGCCCGGACCCAGCTCACGCTGAGCCAGATCGACGCGCGGATCCCGCAGGCGCACATCCGGCGCCGGGACATCGCGACGCCGTGGGCGGCCAAGGGCATGGTCATGCGCTCGGTGGTGGAGGCGGCCGGAAGCCGGCGGTTGGACACCACGGACGGCGTCCGGGTGGTCGAGGCGGACGGGCGCTGGACGCTGGTGCTGCCGGACCCGGCCGAGGCGGTCACCCACCTGTGGGCCGAGGGACCGGACGACGAGGCCACCGAGGCTCTGCTCGACGAGTGGGCGGCGGTGGTCGACGGCGCGGGGCGGTGACGGCCTGAGCGTACGAATGCCCTGATCGGCGGGGCGTGCGGACTGGTTCGCACGCCCCGCTGTCCGTTTTCGCGTCATTCGGAGCGGTCCGTCACTTTCCCTGGGTGTGTGCAACGTGTGTGCAGTTCAGGGGCCGTGCACGGGGTCCCTCGCGTTCATGGGACGATGGTCCGCATGCCAGCGACGCCGACGCCGAGTGCCCCGAACGGACGGTACAACCGTCCGGACGCCTCGATGTCGCTGCTGACGAACGTGATGGACCACAGCCTGGACGAGGGCTACGCCGAGGCGGCCGCCGCGCGGGGCGGCGAGCACGACAGCCGGATACCCCGGACCCTGCGGGGTCTGCTCACGCTGGGCGCCGGACTGGCGCTGGTCGGGGGCGTGGTGACGATCGGAGCGGTGAACGCGCACAAGGCGGAGCCTTCGCTCGCCAAGGAGCGGGACGCGCTGATCCACCGGATCAATGACAGCAACGGGTCGGCCGACAACCTGCAGAAGCAGGTCCAGGACCTGCGGCGCAAGGTCGAGGAGACGCAGCAACAGGCGCTCCCCTCGGGGGACGGCGACGCGGGTGGTCTGACCGGCACGGTGGGCCTGGGAGAGGTCATCGGGCCGGGAGTGAAGCTGGTCCTGGAGGACGCCCCGGGAACGGGGAGCGGGGGAAACGTCGACCCGCGGGCCGGGCAGGGCTTCTCCAACAGCGGGCGGCTGCGCGACCGCGACCTGCAGCTGGTGGTGAACGGTCTGTGGGGGTCCGGAGCGGAAGCGGTCTCGATCAACGACCAGCGGCTGACCGCGCTGTCCGCGATCCGCGCCGCTGGTGAGGCGGTGCTGGTGGACAACCGGCCGCTGGTCCCGCCGTACAACATCCAGGCGATCGGGGACGGGCCCAAGCTCCTCTCCGCCTTCGAGAGCGACATGGCCGGGCAGTACCTGCGGCTGCTCCAGGAGAAGTACGGCATCAAGTCGACGCTTTCCGCGCAGAAGAGCCTGACGCTGCCGGCGGCGGTGGGGGTGACGCTGCGGACCGCCCAACCGGTCACGCCCGAGCCCACGCCCACGACGACCCCGTCGGCCACGTCGTCGGCCGGCCCGAGCGGCACTCCTTCGGGCGGTTCCGGAACCTCGGAGAGCCCCGGCGCGTCCGTTTCACCATCCGCACGCAGCGGTGGTCCGACCCCGAAGCGGCGTCCGACCAGCGGATCCACCAAGACCACGACAGGGACAGGAGCAGCTAGACCGTGATTGCCGTACTGGGTCTCGTGATCGGGGTGGTCGTCGGCCTCTTCGTCCAACCCGAGGTGCCGGACGCCGTCGTGCCGTACCTGCCGATCGCGGTGGTGGCGGCGCTGGACGCGGTGTTCGGCGGCGTCCGGGCGATGCTGGACGGGATCTTCAACGACAAGGTGTTCATCGTCTCGTTCCTGTCGAACGTGGTGGTCGCAGCGCTGATCGTCTTCCTCGGTGACCAGCTGGGCGTCGGCTCGCAGCTGTCCACGGGAGTGGTCGTCGTCCTGGGCATCCGCATCTTCTCCAACGCGGCCGCGATCCGGCGTCATGTCTTCCGTGCCTGAGCCGGGCCGCGAGGCGGCGGAGGAGAAAACGGCCGGGAAGGCTGTCGAGGCGCCCGGGCCGGAGGTGCCGGAGGAGACCGCTGCGGTCGAACATGCGGAGGCGGGAGCGGAGCCGGAGGCGGAGAAGTCTGACGCTGAGGCTGAGCTTGAGGGCGCCGTGGCGGAGCCGGAGCCGGAGCCGGTGGTATCGCTGACGAAGGCGCCGGAGCCGGAGTCCGCTGCCGGGACGTCGAAGGCGGAGCCCGAGCGTGACCCGAAGCCCGAGCCGACGGCCCAGCCGAAGCCCGAGCCGAAGGTCGAGCCAGAGGTCGAGGCAGGGTCGGAGCCCACTGAGTCCGAGCCCGCCGAGCCGGCCGGGACCGCCGAAGCCGAGCAGCCCTCCGCAGGGGACCGGACCGCCGGTCGGCGGCGGCTGAAGGCGGCGCTGTGGCCGCCGCGGCTGTCGCGCGGGCAGCTGGTGGTGGCGCTGCTGCTGTTCTCGCTCGGCCTGGCGCTGGCGATCCAGGTGCGCTCGACCAACGACCACCACAACCAGTTGCGCGGGGCCCGGCAGGAGGACCTGGTCCGGATCCTCGACGAACTGGACAGCCGTCAGCAGCGTCTCCAACAGGAGAAGGCGGAGCTCGAGCAGTCCCTGGCCAAGTTGGAGAACAGCTCCAACCAGGCCAAGGAGGCCCAGGAGCAGACCAGGAAGAAGATGACGGAACTGGGGGTGCTGGCCGGTACGGTCAAAGCCACTGGTCCGGGCATCGTACTCACGGTCGATGATCCCCAAGGGCAGGTGAAGGCAGATATGCTGCTGGACACCCTGCAGGAACTTCGAGCGGCGGGGGCGGAGGCGATTCAGATCAACGATGTGCGCGTGGTGGTCAACACCTACTTCACCGACCTGTCGGGCGGCGGGGTGCAGATCGATGGCAAGAAGGTCGCGCCGCCCTATCGGTTCACCGTCGTGGGGAACCCGCAGGATCTGACTCCCGCGCTGAACATCCCGGGTGGTGTCGTCCGTACGCTGGAGAGCCACCAGGCGCGGGCGACGATCACCCAGCAGCAGAAGGTGGTCGTGGACGCCCTCGTGGATCCGAAGACGCCGCAGTACGCCAAGCCGGCTTCGAAGTGACGGGGCGTCCGACGAACGGCCCGTCACGGCCGGGCGGCACCCGCTGCGGGGCGCCGCCGCCGCGTGGGAGAGACTGGTTCGCACCAGTACGCTCCGTAGCACCAATCGCAGCACCAACCGTCGGAGTACCACTCCAGCAGGCCCGAGCCGCAACCGGGCCCGCAGCCTGTCCGAGGTTCTCACCCTGCCCCGCGGGCGGGTCTGTCACACGCAAGGGGATTCGCCCGTGAGTTTCTTCTCGAAGTTGTTCGGTCGCAACAAGGGCCGTGACGCGGCCGCCGTCGAGGCGCCCACCGCTCGGCACCGTCGGCCGGAGGACGAGCCCGTAGTGCCGGGCATGCGCTCCGCCCCCGAGGCCGCGCCGTACACCGGACAGCAGCTCTACCGGGACGGCGGCGCCGCCCAGTTCGCGGGAAATCAGGCGGGCTACGGCGCGTCGGTTGACCCCTCCGGCGACCCGCGCATAGGTTTCCCGTCAGCACCCTCAACCTCTGGTGGAGGGTTTGCCCCGGACCCGTACGCCGGGCACAACCCGTCGGGTGTGCCGCGCCAGGAGGCTGTGAACATGGCTGGCCCTACTCCGTGTCCCAGGTGTGGTAACCAGAACCCGGCCGCGGCCCGCTTCTGTTCCAACTGCGGCACCGCACTGCGCGGCGGCCTGCTGCCCGAGGGGGCGGCAGAGACCACCTCGACCATCTCGATCTCCGGTCTGGAGTCCTACGATCCCACCACCACGACCGGCACCGGCACCACGCCGGCCCTGTCGGCCGAGGTGCTGCAGGCGATCGACGCGCTGCCGCCGGGCTCGGCCCTGCTGATCGTGCAGCGCGGCCCGAACTCGGGCAGCCGGTTCCTGCTGGACTCGGACGTCACCACGGCAGGACGTCACCCGCAGGGCGACATCTTCCTGGACGACGTGACGGTCTCGCGCCGCCACGTGGAGTTCCGCCGCACCCCGGTCGGCTTCAGCGTCGCGGACGTGGGCAGCCTGAACGGCACTTACGTCAACCGGGAGCGGATCGACGAGGTGTCGCTGAACAACGGCGACGAGGTGCAGATCGGCAAGTACCGGCTGGTGTTCTTCGCCGGCCACCACCGGGGGTACTGAAACCAACGTCGGCAGGAGCCCGAGTGAGCAGCGATTCCCCTTCTTCTCTCGGGGCGGCCAACCCCGCGTCGTCGTCCGGTCCGCAGCTGGACCGGGTCGGGCGCGGGGTGGTCGCGGGCCCCAGGCAGCCGCTCCGGCCGGACCGGCCGGCCGGGCGGCGGCGCGGCGGTGACGATCTGCTGAGCATCGGCGCGGTGCTGGCCTTCCTGCGCGACGACTTCCCCGAGGTGACCATCTCCAAGATCCGCTTCCTGGAGGCGGAGGGACTGGTGGAGCCGCAGCGCACTCCCTCGGGGTACCGCAAGTTCAGCCCGGCCGACGTCGAGCGGCTGGCCTACGTGCTGCGGATGCAGCGCGACCACTACCTGCCGCTGCGGGTGATCCGCGAACACCTGGACGCGATCGAGCGCGGCGAGGCCCCGCCCGCGCTTCCGCCGGCCACCGAGGCCCGGCCCGGGCCGATGGAGGAGGCCGACCGCGAGTTGGTGTCCTCCGCCGACGTTCCGTTCGGGGTCCGGCTGGGGCGCGCCGAGCTGCTGGCCGCAGCCGAGGCCGGGGAACGGGAACTCGTCGAGTGGGAGTCCTACGGGCTGGTCACGCCGGGCCCGGACGGCGGGTACGACGGCGAGGCGTTGCAGGTGGCCCGGCTGGTCGCGGAGCTCGGCCGGTACGGGCTGGAGCCGCGGCACCTGAGAGCCATGAAGGCGGCGGCGGAACGCGAGATCGCGTTGGTGGAGCAGGTGGTGGCGCCTCTGCGGCGGCACCGGAACCCGCAGACCCGGGCGCACGCGGAGGCCACCGCGCGGGAACTCGCGACGCTGTCCGTACGGCTGCACGCGGCCATGGTCCAGGCCGGTTTGCGGACCCGTCCGTAGCGTCCGAAGAGTCCTCCGCCCGTCGGGTGCACCGCGCTGACCAGCGGCGTCGGTCCTGCGCTTTCATATCCGGGGTCGGAGCCATAGGGTTGCCTGTGTGAATGAGCTCGACGTCGTGGGTGTCCGAGTGGAGATGCCTTCCAACCAGCCGATCGTGCTGCTGCGGGAGGTCGGGGGAGATCGCTACCTGCCGATCTGGATCGGCCCCGGCGAGGCGACCGCGATCGCCTTCGCCCAGCAGGGCATGACTCCGGTGCGCCCGCTGACGCACGACCTGTTCAAGGACGTCCTGGAAGCGCTCGGTCAGCAGCTCACCGAGGTCCGGATCACCGACCTGCGGGAGGGCGTGTTCTACGCCGAGCTGGTGTTCGCCGGCGGGGTCGAGGTGAGTGCCCGGCCGTCCGACGCCATAGCGCTAGCCCTGCGCACCGGCACGCCGATCTACGGGAGCGAGGAAGTGCTCGCCGAGGCGGGCATCGCGATTCCGGACGAGCAGGAGGACGAGGTCGAGAAGTTCCGCGAGTTCCTCGACCAGGTGTCGCCCGAGGACTTCGGGGGCAGCGGTCCGCAGTAGCGCGGACGGTCCGGTCGGTGGTTTCGCGCGCCGTTTTGCCAAAAACCGCCCGTCTACCCACACTGGGGGCACGAAAAACCACTCTCCTGAGTGATGTGGTTTGTCTGGCCCGGCGTGGCGATCGTTGACGGGTCATAGGGGACTGCCTACCGTCAGGAGTGGCTGTCCGGGTGGCCGATGCCCGCAGTCGGGTTGCCCGCAGCACAAGTGGACGGAGGTAGGCATGAGCAGCACCGGCGATGACGCGGCCGCGGGAGGCCTGTGCGCCGTGCACGTGCCCCGCGCCGCCCGTACCGTGACCGACCTGCCCCGCATGGGCAGGTTCCCGGCCGTACAGCCGGGGCAGCCCGCCATCGAGCGGCTGGCCCCGACATCCGAACTGATCGGCTTCCGCGGCCCGACGGCCTGCGCGGCGGCCGGCATCACCTACCGCCAGCTGGACTACTGGGCCCGCACCGGACTGCTGGAGCCCAGCGTCCGGACGGCGTACCCGGCGACCAGCCAGCGGCTCTACAGCTTCCGCGACATCCTGCTGCTCAAGATCGTGAAGCGGCTGCTGGACGTCGGCGTCTCGCTGCAGAACATCCGGGTGGCCGTCGCCCATCTGCAGTCCGCCGACCAGGCCGACCTGGCCGGGCTGACGCTGATGTGCGACGGTGCGACGGTGTACGAGTGCACCACGCCGCAGCAGGTGGTCGACCTGCTGAAGGGTGGTCAGGGGGTCTTCGGCATCGCGGTGGGGGCGGTCTGGCAGGAGCTGGAGCTGACCCTCGGTCGGCTGCACGCGGAGCGCACCGACACCGGCGAGACGCTCGTCGGGCAGGACCCGGGGGACGAGCTGGCGCAGCGGCGCAACCGGGCGGTCTGACACGCGGTTCCGGGGCACACGTTCTGACGTGCCGGTGGTGAGCCACTGATCTCGACGAGGCCGTGGGCCCGAACGGGGAACCGTTCGGGCCCACGGCCTCGTCGTGTTGCCCGGTGGAACGATCGAGGGAGGGCACGTGGGGGTCGGCACCGGGATAGCGGGGCTGCTGCGACGCCGGGCGGCGGGGATGCGGGTGCGGCTGCGGGAGCGGCGCACCCAGCGCAGGGTCTTCCAGGTGACGACGCTGCTCTGCTCGCTGGCGCTCGCGCCGAGCGCCTGGCTGTGGACCGCGGCGGGGGACCGGGTGGGCACGGTCGAGAGTGCGCCGTCTGCGCCGGTGGCGGTGGTCTTCGGCGCGGGCCTGGACCAGGGCAAACCCTCGCCGTACCTGGAGCACCGGCTGACGGCGGCGCTGGACCTGTACCGGGAGGGGAAGGTGCAGGCCATCCTGGTGACCGGGGACAACGGGCGGGTCTCGTACGACGAGCCGGACGCGATGTACCGGTACCTGACCGAGCACGGAGTGCCGCAGGACCGGGTGGTCCGCGACTACGCCGGTTTCAACACCTGGGACTCCTGCACCAGGGCGCACCGGATCTTCGGGGTGGACCGCGCGGTGCTGGTCAGCCAGGACTTCCACGTCCGGCGGGCGCTGGCGCTGTGCGAGGCGGCGGGAATCCGGTCGTACGCGGTCGGGGTGCCGGAGCTGCACGACTCCACCTGGCTGTACGGCGGGCTGCGGGAGATCGCGGGGGCGGGCAAGGCGGCGGTGAACGCCTGGTTGCGGCCGGACCCGGCGCTGCTCGGGCCCAAGGAGGACGGCATCCCGAAGGCGCTGGCGCAGGCGGCGAAGGAGTAGCCGGCGGCCCCGGCCACCGGCCCCGGGGCGCCGGGCGTCGGTCGCGGGGCGTCGGCCGGGTTCGTACACACTGTCGGACCCGTGCGCGATGATCAGCGGGTGCGATCTCTGCCGAGCATCATCCACCTCGACATGGACGCCTTCTTCGCGGCGGTGGAGCAGGCGGCCAAGCCCAGCCTGCGCGGCAAACCGGTGATCGTCGGCGGGCTCGGCGGGCGCGGGGTGGTCTCCACGGCCTCGTACGAGGCGCGCAAGTTCGGGGTGCACTCGGCGATGCCGATGGCCCAGGCGCGGCGGCTGTGCCCCAACGCGGCCTTCCTGTCCGGGCGCTTCGAGGCGTACCGGCAGACCAGCGAGATCGTGATGGGGCTGCTGCGGGAGCTGTCACCGCTGGTGCAGCCGCTGAGCCTGGACGAGGCCTTCGTCGATCTGGAGGCCGGTGCGTACGGCCCGGTGCTGGCGGAGGCGGACCATGACACCGGTGAGCGGTTGGTGCTCGCCCTGGCGGAGGACCTGCGGGCGGACATCCAGCGGCTCACCGGGCTGACCGGCTCGGTCGGGGCGGCGGGCTCCAAGCTGATGGCGAAGATCGCCTCCGAGCAGGCCAAACCGGACGGGCTGGTGCTGATCGAGCCCGGGCAGGAGCGGGCCGTGCTCGGGCCGATGCCGGTGCGGGCGCTGCCCGGCATCGGGCCGGCCACCGAGCAGGTGCTGCGGCGGGCCGGGCTGACCACGGTGTCGGACCTCGCGGAGGCGGGGGAGGCGGAGCTGGTCGCGCTGCTCGGGCGGGCGCACGGCGCCGGGATCCACCACATGTCGATAGGGCTGGACGAGCGGCCGGTGGTGGCCGACCAGGACGCCAAGTCGGTCTCGGTGGAGGACACCTACGAGGTGGACCTGGCCGACCGGGACCGGGTGCTGCGCGAGGTGGAGGCGCTGGCTGCCCGGTGCGTGCGACGGCTGCGGGCGGCCGGGCGCTCGGGGCGGACGGTGGTGCTCAAGGTCCGGCGGTTCGACTTCTCGACGCTGACCCGCTCGGAAACCCTCGGCGGGCCCACCGACGACGAGGCGGTGATCACCACGACGGCGCGGCGGCTGGCCGAGCAGGTGGACATCACCGGCGGGGTCCGGCTGCTCGGCGTGGGCGTGGCCCAACTGGCCGACTACACCCAGGAGGACCTGTTCGCGCAGGCGCTGCGCGAGGAGGCGGCCGAGCACACCGAGGCGGCCCGGGCGGCGGAGGCCGAGGAGGAGCCGGAGGAGGTCGTGGTGCGGCGCTGGATGCCCGGACAGGACGTCCACCACGCCGAGTTCGGGCCGGGGTGGGTGCAGGGCAGCGGCGTCGGGAGGGTCACCGTGCGGTTCGAGACGCCGTGGAGCGAACCGGGACGGGTACGGACCTTCGCGGTCGACGACCCGGCGCTGGAACCGGCCCGGCCGTTGCCGCTGCGGCGGGTGGCGGGCGCGGAGGACGGTGAGGGGCCGGACGGCTGAGGGCCTCGGGATGCGGAACGGCCCCACCCGGTAGGAGTACCGGATGGGGCCGCATACCGTGCCGGACTCCGCACCGTCGTGATGCCCTCGCGACGTACGGAGGCCGGGCCCGCGCGCCCTGTCCCTGAGCGCGCGGGCCGGACGCCTGGTCAGGCGTCGGTCTTGGCCAGCTCGGCGCTGGAGTCCTGCGGGGCCGAGCCGCCCAGGGGGGTGGCGGCCGGCTTGACGGTGCGGATCAGGAACGGGACGGCACCGGCGACGATGCAGACGATGGCCGTGGTCCAGAACGCGTGCTTGTAGGCGTCCAGGGTGGGCAGCAGCACCGGGATCTTGATCGGGAGCTTCATGGTGTCGCCGGTCAGGATGGCGGTCATCACGGCCGTGCCGATCGCGCCACCGACGGTGCGCAGCACGGAGTTCATGCCGTTGGCGATGCCGCTCTGCTCGACCGGGACGGCGCCGTTGATGAAGGCCGGCATCGCGGCGAAGGCGAGGCCGATGCCGAGACCGAAGATCGCCGAGGCGGTGTAGATGTCGCCCTCGTGGCTGTGCCGCAGGGCCAGGTAGGCCATCGCGACGGCGCCGAGGACACCACCGAGGACCAGCGGCAGACGGGGACCGCGGCGGGCGATCAGCAGGGCGCCGACAGGGGCGGCCACCATCGAGCCGATCGCGGACGGCAGCAGCATCACGCCGGCGTGCAGGACGGTCGCGGTGAAGCCGTAGTGGGCCAGCTTCTCCGGGGTCTGGGCGAAGTTGCTGATGACCATGAACGAGCCGTACATGCCGAAGCCGATGAGCAGGCCGGCCAGGTTGGTGAAGGCCACGGCCGGGCGGGACATCATCTTCAGGTCCACCAGCGGGTGCGAGACCTTGGTCTCGATGATCCCCCAGATCAGGGCGACCACAGCGGCGACGGCGAACAGGCCGAGGGTCTTGGTGGAGGTCCAGCCCCAGTGGTTGCCCTGGCTGACCGCGACCAGCAGGGCGGAGAGCCAGCCGGCCAGGGTGAGGGCGCCGAGCGGGTCGGCGCCGCCGTCCTTGTCGGTCACCGGGTCGGACGGGACGCGGAAGGCGACCAGGGCCACCGCGAGCAGGCCGAAGGCCAGGCCCATCCAGAAGATCGACTTGTAGTTCCAGTGCTCCAGCAGGAGGCCGGTCGCCACCAGGCCGAGGCCGGAGCCGACGCCCATCGAGGCGCTGATGGCGGCGACGCCGCCGGTCACCTTCTGCTTGGGCAGCTCGTCGCGGACGATGCTGATCGCCAGCGGCATCACGCCACCGCCGGCGCCCTGCAGGACGCGGGCGACGATCAGCCAGCTGAAGGAGTGGGTGCTGACCGCCAGCGCCGACCCGGCGACCAGGCCGGCCAGCGAGATCAGCAGCATGGGCTTACGGCCCCGGAGGTCGCCGAAGCGGCCCAACAGGGGAGTCAGCACGGCTGCGGAGAGCAGGTTGGCGGTCATCAGCCAGGTGATGTTGGACCCGGAGACGTCCAGTTCCTTGGCCAGCGACGGCAGGATCGGGACGACCGCGGTCTGCACCACGCTGAACGACAGCATCGCCAGGATGAGGGCCGGCAGGACCCGGGCGTTGCTCTGCTTCTCGGCCGCGGTGGTGGGCTGGGGTGCCTCACTCACGGTTGCTTCCTCCCGTACATAGTGAATGAACTGAAGTAACCATGCAGGGAGATACTTCAGAGTGTCAAATATCGAGTGGTTAAGCTTTGGCAAAGGCGGCGGGATGTCGCCTGCGGCGGGGCCGGGGGTTGAGGGCAGGAGGGCGGCGTTCGCGGGGAGTTGGGGCCGGGGTGGGGGCATGGCGAGGGCCCCGGACGGGGTCCGGGGCCCTGGGGGGTGGGTCGGGTCAGGAGAAGGGGCGCAGGGAGTCGGGGCGGGCGCCGTTGGTCGCGGGGGTGGTCGGGTCGGGGTCGGCGGTGGTGCTGTCGTGGAATTCGACGCGCTCGCGGCGGAGTTCGTCGCGGACCACCTCCTCCGTGGTGTAGCGCTCGACGATCAGGCGGACCCGCTCGACCGGGGCGACGTACTTGCGGATGATGGGGTGTTCCTCGCGGAGGGTGACCTCCTCGACCGCCTCGGCGATCTCCTTGTCGGTGAGGGTGGCGCGCTCGGCGTCGCTGACCGGGATGCGCTCGACCCGGACCCGCTCGCGGACCAGCGGGATGCGGCGCTCGACCTGCTCGCTGGTCACGTACTTGCGCAGCTTCGCGGTGCCCAGGGCGTGCCACTCGGTGGTGATGTCCAGCCGCTCCTCGCGGCAGGTGACCTCGACCGGGGCGCTCGGGGCCGAGGTGGCAGCGCTGCCGGTGGGTGTCGGGGTGGGCATGGCTGGGGTGGGCTGCGGTTTCGGCTTCGGCTCGACGGCGGGGGTGGTCGCTGTGGTGGCGGCGCTGGTGGTGGGTGTCGGGGTGGGCATGGCTGGGGTGGGCTGCGGTTTCGGCTTCGGCTCGACGAGAGGGGTGGCCGCTGTGGCGGCGGCGGGTGCGGGGGTGGTGAGGGTCCGCACGGTGGCCTCCGCGGCGGTGTCGGTGCCGACGGCACTGGGGACGGTGACGGTACTGACGGGGTTGGTCGGGCCGGGCTCGGCGGAGTGGAAGTCGAGCGGCTTGGCGGTCGTGGTGGCCGGAGGGGTGCCGAAGTCGAGGTCGGGCTGGACGGGCCGGCCGGGTTCCTCGGTGGCGGTCTGGCCGGCCGCCGCGGTGTCGAGGCCGTAGTAGCGGTACAGCTGGAGTTCCTGGGCCGGCGACAGGTGCTGGCCCACGCCGAAGTCCGGGGACTCCTTGACCAGCGACTTGTCGTAGGGCACCCGGAGTTCCTCGCCGGAGAACTCGCTCGTGGTGAGCGGGACGAAGGCGTCCCGGCCGAAGATGCCGGTCCGGACGGCGGCCCACTCGGGCTGGCCGGTGGCGTCGTCCAGGTACACCTCGTCGACCGTGCCGATCTTGTCGCCGTTGCGGTCGACGGCCTTGTGGCCGATGAGGTCTCTGGGGTCGAAGTCGGTCTGCACTCTTTCCTCCAGCTGCGCTGCGGCTGCGGAACTCCCGCAGGTACGGCCGTCGGAGCACCCGTCCCGGCCGCCACTTCACACCAAAAGGCATGAATCGGACCGACGCGACCGGGGTGCGCCGGACGGGCTCGGCGCTGGGCCATCCGGGGGACGCGCGTAGACCCGGAGTGACCTGACACACCCGTGATCGGCAGGCCTCCCGCTGGTACCCTGGGCGGCGACTGCCGAGCCCGCTCGGGAGAGTCCCCGACGGCGAAAGACGCTGGTCGGGGCGCCGAAGGAGCAACTCCTCCCCGGAATCTCTCAGGCATCCGTACCGTGCGGGATAGGTCACTCTGGAAAGCAGGGCAGGAGCGTCGGCGCGGGAGCCGGCGATCACCACCCTCACCGACGGTGCAAGCCGACGGAGCGCCGACAGCGCGACGTGCGGGCGAAGCTCTCAGGTCCCGATGACAGAGGGGGAGGCCTTCCGGGTTCGTCCGCCCAGGCGATCCGCTGTCCGCAGCGGAACGACCGGTCGGCGTGCGTGCCCCCGCCGGTCCGTGACCAGGAGGCCTCGACCACCATGAACGCCCAGCCGAACGCGGGACGCCCCACCGGCGCCTCGACCCTCACCGAGCTTGAGCTGGCCAGCCCCTTCGAGAACCGCCACATCGGCCCCGACGCCGCTGCCCAGGAGAAGATGCTGGCGTCCGTCGGCTACGGCTCGCTGGACGAGCTCGCCGACACCGCCGTTCCCGAGGCGATCCGCTCCATCACCGCCCTGGACCTGCCCGCCGGCCGCAGCGAGGCGCAGGTCCTCGCCGAGCTGCGCGAGCTGGCGAACCGCAACAAGGTGCTCCAGCCGATGATCGGCCTGGGCTACTACGGCACCTTCACCCCGCCGGTGATCCTGCGCAACGTCATGGAGAACCCGGCCTGGTACACCGCGTACACCCCGTACCAGCCGGAGATCTCGCAGGGCCGCCTGGAGGCGCTGCTCAACTTCCAGACCCTGGTCTCCGACCTGACCGGTCTGCCCACCTCCGGCTCCTCGCTGCTGGACGAGGGCACCGCGGCCGCCGAGGCGATGGCGCTGGCCCGCCGCGTCACCAAGGTCAAGGGCGGTGTCTTCCTGGTCGACGCCGAGACCCTGCCGCAGACCATCGCGGTGATCAACACCCGTGCCGTGCCGACCGGTGTCGAGGTCGTCGTCGCCGACCTGTCCGAGGGCATCCCGGCCGAGATCGTCGAGCGCGGCGTCTTCGGCGTGCTGCTGCAGTACCCGGGCGCCACCGGCGTGGTCCGCGACCTCGCCCCGGTGATCGAGCAGGCGCACGGGCTGGGCGCGATCGTCGCCGTTGCCGCCGACCTGCTGGCGCTGACCCTGCTGAAGTCCCCGGGCTCGCTGGGCGCCGACATCGCCTGCGGCACCTCGCAGCGCTTCGGCGTGCCGATGGGCTTCGGCGGTCCGCACGCCGGCTACCTGTCGGTGCGCGCCGAGTACGCCCGCTCGCTGCCCGGCCGCCTGGTCGGCGTGTCCGTCGACTCCGACGGCAACCGCGCCTACCGCCTGGCGCTGCAGACCCGCGAGCAGCACATCCGCCGCGAGAAGGCCACCAGCAACATCTGCACCGCGCAGGTGCTGCTCGCCGTGATGGCCTCGATGTACGCGGTCTACCACGGTCCGGACGGCCTGGCCGACATCGCCCGCCGCACCCACCGCTACGCCGCCGCCCTCGCCGAGGGCCTGCGGGCCGGCGGCGTGGAGCTGCTGCACGGCGAGTTCTTCGACACCGTCACCGCCGTCGTCCCGGGCCGTGCCGCCGAGATCGCCGCCGCCGCCCGCACCCACGGCATCAACGTCCACCAGGACGGCGCGGACCGGATCTCGATCTCCACCGACGAGACCACCACCCGCGAGCACCTGGCCGGCGTCTGGGCCGCGTTCGGCGTCCCCGCCGTCGAGGTGGCCGAGACCGCCGAGACGCTGCCCGCCGCGCTGCTGCGCGAGGACGAGTACCTGACCCACCCGGTCTTCCACAGCCACCGCTCGGAGACCGCCATGCTGCGCTACCTGCGCCGCCTGTCGGACCGGGACTACGCGCTGGACCGCGGCATGATCCCGCTGGGCTCCTGCACCATGAAGCTCAACGCGACCACCGAGATGGAGGCGGTGACCTGGCCGGAGTTCGGGCAGCTGCACCCCTTCGCGCCGATCGACCAGGCCGAGGGCTTCCTGACCCTGATCCGCCAGCTGGAGCAGCAGCTGGTCGAGGTCACCGGCTACGACGCCGTGTCGATCCAGCCGAACGCCGGCTCCCAGGGCGAGCTGGCCGGCCTGCTGGCCGTTCGCGCCTACCACCACGCCAACGGCGACACCCAGCGCGACGTCTGCCTGATCCCGTCCTCGGCGCACGGCACCAACGCCGCCTCCGCGGTGATGGCCGGCATGCGCGTGGTCGTGGTGAAGACCCTGGTCGACGGCGACGTGGACGTCGAGGACCTGAAGGCCAAGATCGAGCAGCACCGCGACAACCTCTCCGTGCTGATGGTCACCTACCCGTCGACCCACGGCGTGTACGAGACCCAGATCACCGACATCTGCGCCCTGGTGCACGAGGCCGGCGGCCAGGTGTACGTGGACGGCGCCAACCTGAACGCCCTGGTCGGCCTGGCCAAGCCGGGCAAGTTCGGCGCGGACGTCTCGCACCTGAACCTGCACAAGACCTTCTGCATCCCGCACGGCGGCGGCGGCCCCGGCGTCGGCCCGGTCGCGGTGCGCGCCCACCTGGCGCCGTACCTGCCCAACCACCCGCTGCAGGAGGAGGCCGGCCCGGCCACCGGTGTCGGCCCGATCTCGGCCGCGCCGTGGGGTTCGGCGGCGATCCTGCCGATCTCCTGGGCGTACGTCCGGCTGATGGGCGGCGAGGGCCTGAAGCACGCGACCCAGGTCGCGGTGCTGAACGCCAACTACATCGCCAAGCGGCTGGCGCCGCACTTCCCGGTGCTCTACACCGGCCCGGGCGGGCTGGTCGCGCACGAGTGCATCATCGACCTGCGCCCGCTGACCAAGGAGACGGGCGTGACGGTGGACGACATCGCCAAGCGCCTGATCGACTACGGCTTCCACGCGCCGACGATGTCCTTCCCGGTGGCCGGCACGCTGATGATCGAGCCGACCGAGTCCGAGGACCTGCACGAGATCGACCGGTTCTGCGACGCGATGATCGAGATCCGGGCCGAGATCGACAAGGTCGGCTCGGGGGAGTGGGCGGCCGAGGACAACCCGCTGCGCAACGCCCCGCACACCGCCGCCACCCTGGCCGGCGACTGGGCGCACGGCTACTCGCGGCAGGAGGCGGTCTTCCCGGCGGGCGTGAACCCGGCGGACAAGTACTGGCCGCCGGTGAGCCGGATCGACGGCGCGTACGGCGACCGCAACCTGGTCTGCTCCTGCCCGCCGCTGGACGAGTACGGCGTCTGATCCTCAGCGGACGGACATGGGGCAGGGCCCTGGCAGAACGTTTCTGCCGGGGCCCTGCCCTTTGTCGTTCCCAGTCGGGTCGTCTCTTACGGTTCGTCTTCTACGGTCGGGTCGGCGGCTGCCCCCGCCGGGCGGCCCCGGGCCGTACGGTTCCGGCCGTACGGGTCGGGTCGTCCGCCCTCGGCCCGTGCTGTCTCAGCCGGTGGTGTCTCAGGCCGCGTGGGCGACGGGGCGGCGCGGGGCGATCACCCGGCCGTCGGGCAGCAGCTCTCCGGTGTCCTCGAACAACACGACGCCGTTGCAGAGCAGGCTCCAACCCTGCTCCGGGTGGCAGGCCACCGGCACGGCCGCCTCACGGTCCTCGGACTCGGCCGACGGGCACTCAGGACGGTGCTGGCACATACGCGTACCCTCGCTTCGCTCTGCGATCCTCCCCGTGGTGCGGTCCCGGAGGTGGTGCCGTCCGGAGCCGCCGCGGTAGTCGGATCCTGTCCGCAACGCCGACCAGGTGTGGACCGGCGCTCAAGTGGGTAGGACAGGTGGTCCTTCCACGCTGGTTCCCAGTGTCGGCATCTGTGGGCGCGCGCGCAGGGATTTCGTGACATGCACCACAACCCCCGTGCAGAGATCACCCGTTCAGGTGGGGCCGGAGGGAAATCCTGCACCGATGGGCCAGTCGGGGGATAGCCCGGTGGGGCCATTGCGGGTGGCCCGGCCGGGTGATGGCCGTTCGGGTGAGGCCACGGAGCGGGGAGGGCGCGGCGAAGGGCCGCCGGGCGGTGGCCCGGCGGCAGGGTGCGGACGGGGCGGCGCGGGCTCAGGAGGAGCCGAGCAGCAGCGGTCGGGCGAGCGGAGCACGGGCGAGCAGCGGCAGCAACTCGGCGGCCGGGTAGGCGCGGTGCGCGGTGACGCCGAGCGGGGCCGGGGCGAGCGGGATCAGCAGGTCGGCGGCCGGGCCGGTGTCGGGACTGTGCAGCCACAGCGCCGTCGCGTACTGGCCGGGGAAGGTGAGCAGCCGGGGCTGGCAGCGGGAGCGGGCGTTCTGGGCGAGCTGCCAGGCCTCGCGCAGCGCCCGGACGGTGGAGGAGAGGTAGGGGCCGGCGGTGAAGTGGGAGAAGGTGTGGCCCTCCGCGCTCTGGATCACCTCGGCGGCGGCGGTCACGTCGGCGCCGTCCTTGATCAGGAAGCGCCAGCCGGTCCGGCGGGCGGCGGGGAGCTCGGGGTGCGGGCCGTCCAGGACGTGCACCGCGAGCGGATGCGCGGGGAGCAGTGGTCCGGTCGGGTGACGCAGTGCTGCGGCGGCGGGCTGGCGCAGCGCGGTGTCCGAGTCGAGCGCGCCCAGGACCGCGCGCAGGGCGCTCGGCGGGGGCTGGGGGGTCTGCAGGGTCATGGCGGGGTCCGCCTCTCCAAGCGAGATCGGCGTGCGAGTGCGGCATACCGGCGTGGCACGGCGCGTCTTCGGTGACGGGGGCCTGGCCGTGTCCGGTTGTGCAGGATCGCGGAGCCGGCGCGGTCGCCGCCGTCGACGAGGGACTCGGGGCGGGAGAAGACCGGCCGGAGCGCAGTGCGAATTCCTCGAATTCATCGAACAAATGCGCAGGGTGATCTGTTTATCACAGGCCGTGGTGGCGGGCAAGTCTACAGATGGCCTGAATTTCCGCCAGTTGCCTTGCATTGCAAGCCAGTACGAGCATTCGGGTATCGATCTTCGAGGTGGGCATGATGCTTGCACGGTCGGACGGCCGGGTGTCTCAGGAGGAGGGGACCGTGGGCGAGAAGGTCGTGGCGACTCGGGCGGATCTGGCGGATCGGCAGCAGTACCGGCTCAAGCTCCAGGCCTGCCTCGACGCGCTCGGGCGGATGCTGCGCGAGGACCGCTTCGACCGGCCGCGGGCGGTGGTGGGGCTGGAGATCGAGCTCAACCTGGCCGACGAGCAGGGCCTGCCGGTGATGCGCAACGCCCAGGTGCTGAGCGCGATCGGCTCCAGCGACTTCCAGACCGAACTGGGTCAGTTCAACATCGAGGTCAACATCGTGCCGCACCGGCTCTGCGGGCACGTCTTCGAGGAACTGCGCGAGGAGATCGACACCGGGCTGCGCTACGCCGACCGGCGGGCGGCCGAGGCCGGTGCCCGGATCGTCATGGTGGGCATCCTGCCGACCCTGGAGCACGACCACACCGGGCTGGACGCGATGAGCCACAACCAGCGGTACAGCCTGCTCAGCGACCAGATCCTGGCCGCCCGGGGCGAGGACATCGCGCTGGACATCGAGGGCGTCGAGCACCTCCAACTGGAATCGGTCACCATGGTGGCCGAGGCCGCCGCGACCTCGCTGCAGCTGCACCTGCAGGTGACCCCGGAGCGGTTCTCCTCGGTGTGGAACGCCGCCCAGGCGATCTGCGGGCCACAGCTCGCGCTCGGCGCCAACTCCCCGTTCCTGTTCGGACGGGAGCTGTGGCGCGAGACCCGTCCGGTGCTCTTCCAGCAGGCCTGTGACACCCGTTCGGCGGAGCTCAAGGCCCAGGGCGTGCGCCCGATCACCTGGTTCGGCGAGCGCTGGGTGGACTCGGCGTACGACCTGTTCGAGGAGAACCTGCGCTACTTCCCGGCGCTGCTGCCGATCTGCGACGACGAGGACCCGCTCAAGGTGCTGGCCTCCGGCGCCGCGCCCAAGCTCGCCGAGATGCGGTTGCACAACGGCACCATCTACCGCTGGAACCGGCCGATCTACGACGTCTCGGGCGGGGTGGCGCACCTGCGGGTGGAGAACCGGGCGCTGCCGGCCGGGCCGACGGTGGCCGACACGCTGGCCAACGCCGCCTTCTACTACGGGCTGGTGCGGGTACTCGCCGAGCAGCCCCGGCCGGTCTGGAGCCGGCTGCCGTTCGAGCGAGCGGAAGAGAACTTCCGCCAGGGCGCCCGGTACGGCATCGACGCGGTGTTCCAGTGGCCGCGGCCCGGTCGGGCGGGCCGCGGCGGCGGGCTGCAGACGGTCTCCGCCGTCGACCTGGTGCTGGGCGAACTGCTGCCGATGGCCTACCAGGGGCTGGACGAGTGGGGCGTGGAGCCGGCCGACCGGGACCGCTACCTGGGGATCATCGAGCAGCGCTGTCTGCGCCGCACCAACGGCGCGGCCTGGCAGAGCGCGACCTTCCACCGGCTGCGCGAGCAGTACGGGATGGACCGGCCGGCCGCGCTCGCCGCGATGACCAGGCGCTACGCCGAGCACATGCGCGGCGGAGAGCCGGTGCACACCTGGCCGGTGGGGTAGGGGCCGGCGGATCCCGCCGGCGCACATCCGCCGGACAGGCCCCGCCACCGCTGTGTCAGGATGATCGCTCCGGTGTCGGCCGACGGCCGGAGCGACCGCCCGTCCGCTGGAGCGCCCGTGACAACCCGCCCGACCGCGCCGGAGACCGCACAGCCCACCCGTCGGCTGCTCGGCGCGGAGCTGCTGATCGTCCTCGGTCTCTCCCTCGGGGCCAGCGGGATCAGCGCGCTGATCAGCTTCGCGGGCTCGCTCACCGAACCGCTCCGGCTCGGCCAGCAGGTCGCCACGCTGAACGGCTCGCGCGCGCCCGGGCGGCCCTGGCTGGACCTGGTGTGGCAGCTGTACTACGTCGGGCGCGGACTGATGCCGGTGGTGCTGGTCGGCTACCTGCTGGTGCGCGAGGGCACGTCGCTGCGGGTGCTGGGCTTCGACCTCGGGCAGAAGCTGCGCGACCTCGGCCGGGGCGCGGCCGTCGCGGCGGCGATCGGCGGCTCCGGGCTGGCGCTGTACCTGGCCTCGCAGGCGGCCGGGTACAACCTGACGGTCGCGCCCTCGGGGCTGCCGGAGGTGTGGTGGCGGGTGCCGGTGCTGGTGCTCTCGGCCTGGCAGAACGCGATCCTGGAGGAGGTCGTCGTCCTCGGCTACCTGCTGCGCCGACTGGGGCAGTTGGGATGGTCCTGGCCGGCGGTGCTGGTGGCGAGCTCGGTGCTGCGCGGCTCGTACCACCTGTACCAGGGGGTCGGCGGGCTGGTCGGCAACATGGTGATGGGGGCGGTGTTCTGCCTGCTGTACCGGCGCTGGGGGCGGGTGATGCCGCTCGTGGCGGCGCACGCGCTGATCGACACGGTGGCCTTCGTCGGGTACGCGCTGCTCGCCGGCAACGTCAGCTGGCTGCCGACCCCCTGACCGCCGATCCGCCGGCGGTCGGCGCCCGGCCGCGCGGCGGCCGGGTGAGCAGGCGGTCGACGTGCCGGCGCTCCAGGCCCTGGCCGGGATCCACCGGCACCAGCAGCCGGTCGCGGCGCCACAGCGACCTGCGGACCAGCCGGGGCGGGATGACGTCGTCCACCCAGGCGAACGGCCGGCCCTCGGCGTAGCGCAGCAGCGGCGCCCACTTGCGGGTGGAGAACAGCTCCATCAGCGGGACGCGCGGGTCGCCGGGCTGCGGGACGTACCCGGTGAAGCGGACGAAGGGGAGCGGGTCCAGGCCGATCGCCGGGGCGATGTGGGTGTTGGCGTGCTCCTCCCAGGTGGTGGCCCAGACCAGCTCGTACGATCCGGCGAGTTCCCGCAGCCACTGGCCGTGCTTGGCGGCGAGCAGGACGGCGTAGCCGAGCAGGGTGTGGGAGTCGAAGCCGGCCTCCGGATGCGGACAGACCGGGTTCAGCACCCCGTCGACGTCCAGGAACAGCAGGGGCTTCGGCACCGGTGGGCTCCCAAATGGATGGTTTTTCCTACTCGGTCGGACGAACCACGGGTACCACTGGTTGCACGTCGGCAGGCGCACGTGGGGCGCACAGGGCGCTCACGAGGCGGGCGCGGGCTCGTCGACGGGCACCGGTGCGTCCGAGGTGCTGCGGGCCGGGGACCGGCGGGTGAGCCGGCGCACCTGGGGGTCGAGCAGGACCGCGGCGCTGAGCAGCAGGCACAGCACGGCGCACGCCCAGAGTGCGCCGGAGAGGCCGAGCACGGTGGCGGCCGGGCCGGCCAGCGCGGTTCCGATCGGGGTCAGCGAGTAGGAGCCGAGTTCGTCGTAGGCGATGACCCGGGAGAACATCTCCTCCGGGACCTCCTGCTGGAGCGCGACCATCCAGTTGACGCCGAAGACGGTGACGCCGACCCCGGAGAGGAACATCGCGGCGACCAGCACCGGCAGCGGTGCGGCGACGGCCAGGGCCAGGGCGGGCACGCCGAACAGGAACACGCCCCAGTTGCCGACCAGCAGGATCCGGCGGGGACGCCAACGTGCCATCAGCAGGCCGGTGACCACCAGGCCGACGCCGTAGGCGGACATCGCCAGGCCCCAGGCGCCCGCACCGCCGAGCCGGTCGTTGGCCACCGTCGGCCCGTACACCGCCTCGACCGCGTTGATGCAGGCGACCAGGACGGCGAACTGCAGCACGATCACCCAGAGCCAGCGGCGGGAGGCGAACTCCTGCCAGCCCTCGCGCAGGTCGCGCAGCACGCTGCTGCCGGAGGCGGCGGGTGCGGACTCGGCCTCCAGGAGGAACCGGAGGGCGGCGGCGATCAGGAAGCACAGCGCGTCCAGGGCGAGCACCCAGCCGGGGCCGAAGGCGGCGGTGAGCGCTCCGCCGAGGGCGGCGCCGCCGATCTGGGAGGCGTTCTGGCCCATCCGGAAGACCGAGAACGCACGGGCGGCGTGCTCCTGGGGGACGGCATGCATGATCATGCCGCCGGCGGCGGGGGAGTAGAGGGCGTAGCCGGCGCCACCGGCGGCGGAGAGCACCAGCAGTTGCCACAGCTGGACGTTCCCGGCCAGCACCAGCGCGGCCAGGACGGCCTGGGAGACACCGCTGAACAGGTTGGCGGCGACCATGATGTGGTGGCGCGGCAGCCGGTCGGCGAGGGTGCCGCCGACGACCAGGAGCAGTACGGTGGGCAGCAGGCGGGCTGCGGTGACGTAGCCGACCTCGGCGGTGGTGCCGCCGTTGCCGAGGACGGCGAAGGCGGTGGCGATGGGGGCGCCGGCGTTGCCGAGGCCGCTGATCACGGTGGCAGCGGTCTGGATGCGGAAGTTGCGGCTCGCCCAGGCGAAGCGGCGGGCGGCTGTCGGTGGGGGTTGGGTCGGCACCCAGCGACTATGGCCTTGAGTTCGTACAGGTGTCCATCGTGTTTTGACACCTGGATCGGCGGTCAGCCGAGGTGGCCCCAGAGGAAGCTGACCGTGCGCCGCCAGGCGACCCCGGACTGCAGGGCGTCGTAGGTGCCGAGCGGGTTCTCGTCGTTCATGAAGGCGTGTCCGGCCGGGTAGAAGTGGAACTCGGGGCGGACGTCGGTGGCCTCGCCGATCCGGATCGCGGCCTCGTCCACGGCGGCCATCGGGATCGAGCGGTCGAGTTCGCCGAAGTGCCCGAGGACGTGGGCGGTCAGCCCCCGGTAGTCGAAGTCCGGGTCGGGTGGCAGGCCGTAGAAGGGGACCACGGCGGCCACCTTGTCCCCGGACCGGGCGGCCAGCATCAGGGCAAAGCCGCCGCCCATGCAGAAGCCGACCACACCGACGGCGTCGCCGACCACGCCGTCCAGCGAGAGCAGGTGGTCGACGGCGCCGGAGAGGTCCTCGACGGCCCGCTCGACCGGGAGTTCGCGTTTGAGGCGGGCGGCCTCGGTCCGGTCGTGGGTGGTGGCGCCGCCGAACAGGTCGGGGGCGAGGACGGTGAACCCCTCGGCGGCGAAGCGGTCGGCCATGTCCGCGACGTGCGAGGTGAGACCCCACCACTCCTGCACCACCACCAGGCCGGGGCCGATGCCCTGCGGAGGGCGGGCCAGGTACCCGTGCGCGGTGCGGCCGTTGCTCGGGAAGGTGACGTTCTGCCTGGAGCCGCCCTGGTCAGGCATGGCTTCCTCTCGGTGGGTCGGGCCGCGTGCGGCGTGGGTGGGCAGGGGAGCGGCCTCTCAGCCCATCTCTTCCAGGGCGCGGCCCTTGGTCTCCTTGATGCAGAAGGCCACGAACGGGATGGAGAGCAGCGCGAAGGCCGCGTAGATGACGTACGTCGCGGAGAGGTTCCAGTCGGCGAGGTCCGGGAAGGTGACGGTGATCGCCCAGTTGGCGATCCACTGGGCCGAGGCGGCGACCGACAGCGCCAGCGCCCGGATCCGGTTGGGGAACATCTCGCCGAGCAGCACCCAGACCACCACGCCCCAGGAGAAGGCGAAACAGAGCACGAAGACGTGCGCGGCGATCAGGGCGACGGTGGCGTGGGTGTGGTCGAGGGTGGCGGTCTCGCCTGTGCCGTGCCGGTAGGAGAACGCCCAGGCGGCTGTGCCCAGCGCGATCGCCATGCCGATGGAACCGGCCAGGGCGAGCGGCTTGCGGCCGATCCGGTCCACCAGGACCATCGCGATCACCGTACCGATCACGTTGATGATCGAGGTGGAGAGGCTGATCAGCAGCGAGTTGGACTCGTTGATGCCGACCGACTGCCAGAGGAAGGAGGAGTAGTAGAAGATCACGTTGATGCCGACGAACTGCTGGAACACCGAGGCGCCGATGCCGACCCAGACGATCGGCAGCAGACCGAAGCGCCCGCCGCGCAGGTCCCTCAGCCGGGGCTTGTGGGCGGACTCCAGCACCGCGCGGATCTCCGCCACCCGGGCGTCCAGGTCGACGTCCTGGCCCTCGACCTCCACCAGCACCTCGCGGGCCTGAGCCTCGCGGTGGTCGGCGATCAGGAAGCGCGGCGACTCCGGGATGGCCAGCGCCATCAGGCCGTACACCAGGGCCGGAATGGCCTCGACGCCGAGCATCCACTGCCAGGCCTGGATGCCGCCGAGGTGGCCGGTGGACTCGCCGCCGGCGGCCTGGTTGAGCGCCCAGTTGGCGAGCTGGGAGACGGTGATGCCGAGCACGATCGCCATCTGCTGGAAGGAGGCGAGCCGGCCGCGGTAGGCGGTGGGGGCGACCTCGGCGATGTAGGTGGGCGCGATCACCGAGGCGATGCCGATCGCGATGCCGCCGACCACGCGCCAGGCGGCCAGCGCCTCGATGTTCGGCGGGAACATCGAGCCGACGCCGCTGGCCGCGAACAGTGTGGCGGCCAGCAGCATCGTGCGCACCCGGCCGAGGTGGTCGGCCAGCCGGCCGGCGGCCACCGCGCCGACGGCCGAGCCGAGCAGGGCGATGGCGACCACGAAGGCGGTGGTGCCGTGGCCCACGGCGAAGTGCTTCTGGATGCCCGTCACCGCGCCGTTGATCACCGCGCTGTCGTAGCCGAACAGGAAACCGCCCATGGCCGCGGCCGCGGAGATGAACACCACGTGCCCGAGGTGGGCCTCGCCGGAAGCTCGTGGACTGTGGACTGTGGGCACGCGCGCTCCCCGAGGTGGACGGGCCCGCACCTACGGTCGGGCAGGGCTCGTCTCACATTCGATCAGCGCGGCGGCCGGCCTGCGCGAGTTGAGTTCCAATCGGGTGACCCAGGGTCAGTCCCTCTGGTTTTGTCGGATCAGGCAAGGATCCGAGGGACTGGCCCCAAGTCAGTCGGCGGCGCGCGTCATGGCCGTGCGCCGCTGATGGCGCCGCAACAGCTGGGTCCGGGCGGCGGCGTCCTGGTCGTGACGGAGGGCCGGGGCGCCTGAGCGCTCGACGAGGCGCTCGGCGATCGCGTGCTGCGCCTCGGCGGGCTTCTTGTCGTCGTACTTGAACTTGGCCCGCACCTCGCGCACCGTCAGCCGGAGCCCGCGCAGCCCCGGCAGCAGCCGGGCGAACTCGCCCTCGCCGGGGACCACCCGGACCTCCGGGGTCTCCGGCTGGAAGTGCGCCAGCTGACGGTTGAGGATCTCCGCCTTGTCGGCGGCGGACTCGACGACCTCGGCCGTGCAGTGGAAGTGGACCGAGGCGTAGTAACTGGTGGGCGTGCCGGGCGCGCCGCGCCAGTGGCCGGGGGCGAAGGCGTAGCCGTCGGTGACCGCGAGGGTGACGTTCGGGTCGGCCCGGACGGCGGCCAGCAGCGGGTTGGGCGCGGCGAGGTGGAGCAGGATCTCGCCGCGCTCGGCGTCCAGCAGGAAGTGCGTCGGGACCAGCACCGGGCCCTCGTCGGGGCGGCCGTTGGCGGCGAGCAGGCCGAAGTCGCGGCCCTCGGCCAGCCAGGCGCGCCACTCGTCCTCGTCACCGCGGTCCCAGGACCTGATCAGCATCGGTGCGGCCCTTCTCAGCGGGGGTAGCCGTGCAGGTGCGCGGGCAGCGGGACGGACCCGTCGTACGGGACGGGGGTGCCGTGCACGGTGGTGACCGGGATCAGGCCGGACCAGTGCGGCAGGTCGGCGTCCTCGGGGTCGTCGTTGGCGCCGTCCTCACGGGTCTTGGCCGAGACCTCGTCCAGCTCGAGCCGGATCACGGCGGTGGCGGCGAGTTCCTTGGCGTTGGCCGGGCGGATCTCGCCGGAGCGGCCGGGGATCGCGTGGTCGACCAGGGCGGCCAGCGCCATGTCCAGTTCCTCCGGGTCGGTGACCTGGTAGGCGGTGCCGTGGGCGACCACCGAGCGGAAGTTCACCGAGTGGTTGAACGCGGACTTGGTCAGCACCAGGGCGTCGACCTGGGTCACGGTGATGCAGACCGGCATGCCCTGCTCGTCGGAGGCGCCGCGCAGCGGGCGGCTGCCGGTGGAGCCGTGGACGTAGAGGCGGCTGCCGACCCGGGCGAAGATCGTCGGCAGCACGACCGGGGCGCCGTCGGCGATGAAGCCGAGGTGGCAGATGTAGGCGCTGTCGAGGATGGCGTGGATCGCCTCCTGCTCCCAGGTGGCGCGGTCCTTGTACCGGGTGGGGGTGGTGCGCGGGGTACGGGAGTAGGTGGCGTCGCTGGTCGGCGTCGTGGTGTTGTGCGTCGGCGTGTCCGGCATGACAACCTCAATGTACTAGTGCATAATATGCTTTGTGCTAGGAGACTATCCGCTGAAAGGGCGACGCGCCAGCGAAATCGCCGCCCACATCGAACAGGGCGTGAGCAGCGGGCGGCTCGCCCCGGGAACCGCGCTGCCCCCGCTGCGCGACCTGGCCGCCGAACTCGGCGTCAACCCCAACACCGTGGCCGCCGCCTACCGGCTGCTGCGCGACCGGGGCGTGATCGAGACGGCCGGCCGCAAGGGCAGTCGGATCCTGCCCCGGCCCGCGCTCACCACCCGCGACCAGATCCGCGTCCCCGTACCCCCGCACGCCCGCGACCTGTCCACCGGCAACCCCGACCCGGCTCTGCTTCCCGACCTCGCCCAGGCCCTCGCGGCGGCCGCCGAGGCTGCGAAGGCCGAGCCGGTGCTCTACGGGCACCCGAACATCGACGCCGGACTGCTCGCGCTCGCCCGCGCCTCCTTCCAGGCCGACGGGCTGCCCGGCGGCCCGATCGTGGTCGCCTCCGGCTCGCTGGACACCATCGAGCGCACCCTCGGCGCGCACCTGCGCCCCGGCGACGCGGTGGCGGTGGAGGACCCGGGCTGGGGCAGCCTGCTCGACCTGCTGCCCGCGATGGGGCTGCGGCCCGCGCCGATGCGGCTGGATGACGAGGGGCCGCTGCCCGACTCGCTGGCCGCGGCGCTCGCCGAGGGCGCCCGCGCGGTCGTGGTGACCAGCCGGGCGCAGAACCCGACCGGCGCGGCGCTCAGCGCCCGGCGGGCCGAGGCGCTGCGGGCCGTCCTGGCCGGGCACCCCGGAGTGCTGCTGATCGAGGACGACCACGGGCACGGCATGGTCGACCAGCCGTACCACCCGCTGGTCGGCGCCGGGCCGCGGCACTGGGTGGTGGTGCGCTCGGCGGCCAAGGCGTACGGGCCGGACCTGCGGATGTCGGTGGCGGTCGGGGACGAGGAGACGATCGGCCGGGTCGCCGGGCGGCTGCGGCTGGGCGCCGGGTGGGTCAGCCACCTGCTGCAGCGCGCCGTCGCCGAGCTGTGGCGCACCGACGCGGCGCCGGTCGCGCGGGTGGCGGCCGCCTACCGGGCGCGGCGGGACGCGCTGCTGGGCGAACTGGCGGCGCGTGGGATCGCGGCGCACGGGGAGAGCGGGTTGAACGTCTGGGTGCCGGTGCCGGACGAGACCTCGGCGCTGGCGGCGCTGGTGCAGCGCGGCTGGGTCGCGGCGCCCGGGGCGCGGTACCGGATCCAGTCGCCGCCCGGGCTGCGGTTCACCACGGCCCGGCTGGAGCCGGCGGACGCCCGGCGGTTGGCGGAGGACCTGGCGGAGGTGCTGGGGTCGGGCGGGGCCGGTTCGCGGCTGGTGTGAGCGGGGCTGCCGGGGATGGGGTGGTTTGCGGGCAGATTCCGGCGGCGGGGTGAACCGCGGGTCGACCGCGGGTGAGGCCTGGTCTGAACCCGTCGGTAACAAATGCGGAAACCTGGCGCAGACGCCTAGCGGCGGCGGGCGAGGCCATGTCATCTTCATCGCGCCACCGGCCGGCGGCCCACCCCCACCTACGCGTCTTCCCGTCCCCACACCACGGGGGAGACCGAGCCGCAGGAGTTCCGCCGTGCCCGAAAACTGTTCGAGCATCACCCGTAGCACCCCTGGACTCGGCCGTCGGCTGCTCGCCGCCGCCTTCGCCCTGCCGCTGACCGTGGCCGGGCTGGCCGTCGCCGCGCCCGCCTCGGCCGCCCCGGCCGGGTCCACCGCGAGCGTCACGCTCGGCGACAGCTACATCTCCGGCGAGGCCGGACGCTGGATGGGCAACGCCGCCGGCACCACCGACGGCCACAACGGCACCGACCGGGCCTGGAACGGCAGTTCGGCCGATCCTTCGGTCGTCTACGGCGCCACGGCGGCGAGCGGCTGCGACCGCTCCGACGTCGCCGAGGTGGTCGGCGCCGCGACGGTCGCCCAGAGCCAGATCAACCTGGCTTGCTCCGGGGCCGTCACCGCGAACATCTTCCGCGCCGCCGACGGCGGTCAGTCGCTCAAGGGCGAGGCCCCTCAGGCCGACCAACTCGCCACCGTGGCACGGCAGAACAACGTCAAGCTGATCACCCTGTCGATCGGCGGCAACGACCTCGGCTTCGGCAGCATCATCTCCGACTGCGTGCAGGACTACCTGATCTGGAACTCGTACTGCCACGACTCGGCGCAGTCCGCGGTCGACTCCAAGATGCCGACCGCGATGGCCGGGGTCGGCAAGGCGATCGACGAGATCCGCGCGGTGATGGCCGACGCGGGCTACGCGCAGTCGGACTACCGGCTGGTGCTGCAGTCCTACCCGTCGCCGATCCCGCGCAGCGCCGAGATGCGCTACCCGGAGAGCGGCTGGAGCCGTTCGGACACCGGCGGTTGCCCGTTCTGGAACGCGGACGCCGACTGGGCGCGCGACTCGATGGTGCCGCAGATCTCCAAGGCGCTGGCCGGGGTCGCGGCGACCAAGGGCGCCCAGTTCCTGGACCTGTCCGACATGCTGCAGGGCCGCGAGGTCTGCTCGACGGCCACCCAGCAGCCGACCGCGAGCTCCGCTCCGTCCGCTACCAGCAGCGAGTGGGCGCGGTTCGTGGACGGCGGGTTCAACACCACCCAGGGCGTGCTGCAGGAGTCGATGCACCCCAACTACTACGGGCAGTTGGCGCTCGGGCGCTGCCTGACCCTGCTGTGGGGGCAGAGCAGCGGTGACTACGCCTGCCGCAACACCGCCGGGCAGGACGCGAGCGGGATGTACCTGGCCGCACGCTGACGGACGTGCTTCGGCGCCCCGGCCGCGGCATTCGCGGCGGGGGCGCCGATGGCGTCCCGGTTCAGCCCTTGGCGAGCAGCGACTGGGCGTGGGCCCTGACCTGATCCTTCGTCAGATAGGCGTCGGTGTACTCGAAGTCGCGCAGACGGGCGGGCTGGCGGGCGAGGAAGCCGGTGCGGACGAAGTCGTCCCCGGCGGTCGCGTTGAGCAGCCAGTTCGAAGCCACCCGGAACTTGGCCGCATTGGTGCGCATCGCCATCAGGTGGTAGCCGCGGGCCACCAACTGGGCGGGCAGGCCGTGCAGTTCGACACCGATCGGCTTGGAGACCGCGTCCTTGCCGCCGAGGTCGACCACCAGGCCCAGATCCCTGTGGTAGTACGGCTCCAGCGGCTGGTTGCGGAGCGAGGCGATCACGTTGTCGGCCACCACGCGGCCCTGCCGGGCGGAGTGCTGGGCGGTCGGCGGGCAGACCGCGCCGTCGCCCTTGGCGAGGTCGGGGACGGCCGCCGCGTCGCCGAGCGCGAACACCCCCTCGAACTGCGGCACGCGCATCTCCGCCGTCACGGCGAGCCGGCCGCGGACCGTCTCCGCGTCCAGGGTGCCGATCAGCGGGCTGGCGGCCACGCCGGCGGTCCAGATCAGCGTGCGGCAGGGGAGCACCCGGCCGTCGGTGAACTTGACCGTCTCGGCACTGACTTCGGCCACCGAGACGCCCAGCGACACCTCGATGCCACGGCCCCGCAGGATCTCCAGGGCGGCGGTGCCCAGCACG
This sequence comes from Kitasatospora sp. NPDC101155, assembly GCF_044768305.1. Classification (NCBI taxonomy): domain Bacteria; kingdom Bacillati; phylum Actinomycetota; class Actinomycetes; order Kitasatosporales; family Streptomycetaceae; genus Kitasatospora; species Kitasatospora sp. NPDC101155. The sequence continues at coordinate 31,822 of NZ_JBIWPN010000040.1, forward strand.
TCGCCGAGTTCCGGCATCAGCTTCGGGGCGATGTCGATCAGGTGCCACTTGATCTGCCGGGCGTCGAGCCGCGGGTAGCGGCGGGCGGCGGCAGTGGTGAGGCGCTGCAGGCAGGCGGCCGTCTCGGTGCCCGCGTAGCCGCCGCCGACCACCACGAACTGCAGCCGGGACTCGCGCTCCTTCTGGTCCAAGGTGGCCGAGGCGAGGTCGAGTTGGGAGATCACGTGGTCGCGGATGTAGGCGGCCTCGGCGAGCGTCTTCATGCCGCGGGCGTAGTCGGTGAGCCCCGGGATGTCGAAGGAGCGGGTGATGCTACCGGGGGTGAGGACCAAGGCGTCGTACTTCTTCGCGACCACCTCGTCGGTGATCTTGCGGATGACGCAGACCTTGGAAGCCGGGTCCACACCGATGGCGCCGCCGGGGATGATGTGGGTGCGGCGCAGGGATCGGCGCAGCGAGACGGCCACGGACTGGGGGGTGAGGACGCCGGCGGCGACGTGGGGGAGGAGAGGGAGGTAGAGCTGGTAGCTGAACGGCGTGACCAGCGTGATCTCGGCCTCCGACGGCGCGAGCTTGCGTTCGAGGCGGCGGGCGCACTCCAAGCCGGCGAAGCCACCGCCCACGATCAGGATCCGAGGTCGTTCCATCGCTCATCCCTTTGTCGTGCAGGTCGTACCGTGAGGGTCCCCACTACTGTCCGCCACACTCGCACGGAGCAGCGGGGGCTGCCACCGGGGGCGGGCGGATGAGGGAGGGGAGCGGCAGGTGGGGTGCGGGGGTTGGCGCGGACGGGTGGAGTGGGGTGCTGCCGGGTGGGGCGGATGAGGGGGAGCGGTTCGGGGCGAGAGGAGGGGGCGGGCACCGATAAGCTGTCGGGCGTGCTCCCCGAGGTGACGGCGGTCCGGTATGTGACGCCACTGCGAGAAGGCGGCTCGATGCCGGGCCTGGTCGAGGCCGACGACCGGCGGCTGTACGCGCTGAAATGGGTCGGCGCGGCGCAGGGCCGCAAGGCGTTGGTGGCCGAGGTGTTGGCCGGGGAACTGGGCCGGCGGATCGGGTTGCCGGTGCCGGAGCTGGTGACCGTCGACCTGGACCCGGTGCTCGCGCGCAGCGAGCCGGACCACCAGATCCAGGATCAGATGCGGGCCAGCGGCGGCACCAACCTCGGGATGGCCTTCGTCAGCGGCGCGCTCAACTTCGATCCGCTGTGCTTCGACGTGGACCCCGAACTCGCCGGTCAGGTGCTCTGGTTCGACGCGCTGATCGGCAACGTCGACCGCTCCTGGCGCAACCCCAACCTGCTGGTGGCGACCGGCGGGCTGCGGCTGATCGACCACGGCGCGAGCCTGATCTTCCACCACAACTGGCCGGGCGCCGCCGCCTGGGTGCGTCGTCCGTACGACGCCTCCGACCACGCGCTGCTGCGCGCCCGGCCGGACCTGGCGGCGGCGGACAAGGCGCTGGCACCGCTCGCGGAGGCGGCGATCGAGGCCGCGGTGGCGCAGATCCCCGAGGTCTGGCTGCTGGACGAGTTCGGCTTCGACTCTCCCGAGGAGGTACGCGCTGCGTACCGTTCCCAGCTGACCGAGCGACTGGCCGGTCCGCGTGACTGGCTGCCGGAGGTGCCCGCGTGACCGAGTCGCTGCCGGCCGGGCTGCCGGCCGTCGTGGAGCTGTACGACTACGAGTACGCCGTGATCCGCGCGGTGCCGAGGGTCGAGCGGGGTGAGTGCGTCAACGTCGGGGTGCTGCTGTACTGCCGGCAGAGCGCGCACCTGGCCGCGCGGACCCACCTGGACCAGGCCCGGCTGCTGGCGCTGGACCCGGTGGCGGACGTGCAGGGGGTGCGGCGGGCGCTGCAGGGGATCGAGGCGGTCTGCCTGGGTGGGCCGTCGGCCGGTCCGGCGGCCTCGGACAGCCCCGGGCAGCGGTTCCGCTGGCTGACCGCGCCGCGCAGCGCGATCGTCCAGCCGGGGCCGGTGCACACCGGGCTGACCGCGAACCCGGACGCGGAACTGCGGCGGCTGTTCGACCAACTGGTGCTCTGATCCGGTCCTGATCCGCTGCGATGCGGTGCCGATCCGCTGTGATCCTGCTCCGAATGGCTGGACTGTGAGGCGACTCGCCGACGGTTGCCGTGGTCAAAGCTTGAGTTACTGAAGCACTGGGTCGTACGCTGGCCCCATGGGTTCGACGACGACGACCGTACCGACCAACGCCGAGCTGATGGAGGCGTTGGCCGCCGTCGGTGCCGCGTACTTCCAGGACTTCGCGGCGGCCGCGGCCCGGCACGGGCTCTCCTCCTCGCAGGCCAAGGCGCTGGGCTCGGTGCAGGAGCCGGTGCCGATGCGGGCGCTGGCCGGGCGGCTGGGCTGCGACGCGTCGAACGTGACCGGGATCGTGGACCGGCTGGAGTCGCTGGGCCTGGCCAACCGCGAGGCGGCGGCCGGTGACCGCCGGGTGAAGATCGTGGTGATCACGGACGAGGGCCGGGAGATCCTGAACCGCATCCGCGGTGAGATGGCCCGCACCCACCAGGCCTTCGAGGCGATGACCGACGAGCAGCGGGTCGCCCTGCACTCGATCTGCGCCCAGGTCCTGCCGGTGCTGGCCGGTCGGACGGGTGGCGCGCAGCAGTAGCGGGTCGCCCGGCGCGATGACGGCCAAGGTGCCGACGGGGGCGGGCGGTTCGGCGAGCGGAACGGCGAGCGGAACGGCGAGTCCGTCCGGGGCGTGTTCGGAATCCGGCCCGGCCGCCCCAGCCGCCGACGATCGGCGTGACCTCGGCTGTTAGGCTTGCGAAGCGTGAGCGCGAAGCCCCAGATCCCCAATGTCCTGGCCTCCCGGTACGCCTCGGCGACCCTGGCCCAGCTGTGGTCCCCCGAGCACAAGGTGGTCCTTGAGCGCCACCTGTGGCTCGCCGTCCTGAAGGCCCAGCAGGACCTCGGTGTCGAGGTGCCGGCGAGCGCCGTCGCCGACTACGAGCGGGTGATCGACCAGGTCGACCTCGGCTCGATCGCCGCCCGTGAGCGGATCACCCGCCACGACGTGAAGGCCCGCATCGAGGAGTTCAGCGAGCTCGCCGGCCACGAGCAGATCCACAAGGGCATGACCTCCCGGGATCTGACCGAGAACGTCGAGCAGCTGCAGATCCGCCAGTCCCTGGAGCACGTGCGGGACCGCACGGTGGCCGTGCTGGTGCGTCTGGCCAGCATCGCCGCCCAGCACTCCGAGCTGGTCATGGCCGGCCGCTCGCACAACGTGGCCGCGCAGGCCACCACCCTGGGCAAGCGCTTCGCGTCGATCGCCGACGAGTTGCTGGTCGCCTTCCGCCGTCTGGAGGAGCTGATCGCCCGCTACCCGCTGCGCGGGATCAAGGGCCCGGTCGGCACCGCCCAGGACATGCTGGACCTGCTCGGCGGCGACACCGAGAAGCTGGCCGAGCTGGAGCGCCGGGTCGCCGGGCACCTCGGCTTCGAGAACGTGCTGACCAGCGTCGGCCAGGTCTACCCGCGCTCGCTGGACTTCGAGGTGCTCACCGCCCTCGTCCAGCTGGCCGCCGCGCCGTCCAGCCTGGCCAAGACCATCCGTCTGATGGCCGGCCACGAGCTGGTGACGGAGGGCTTCAAGGAGGGCCAGGTCGGCTCCTCCGCGATGCCGCACAAGATGAACACCCGCTCCTGCGAGCGTGTCAACGGCCTGGCCGTGATCCTGCGCGGCTACGCCTCGATGACCGGCGAGCTGGCCGGCGACCAGTGGAACGAGGGCGACGTCTCCTGCTCGGTGGTGCGCCGGGTCGCGCTGCCGGACGCCTTCTTCGCCTTCGACGGCCTGCTGGAGACCTTCCTGACCGTCCTCGACGAGTTCGGCGCCTTCCCGGCCGTGGTCGAGGCCGAGCTGGACCGCTACCTGCCGTTCCTGGCCACCACCAAGGTGCTGATGGGCGCGGTGCGCGCGGGCGTCGGCCGGGAGACCGGGCACGAGGTCATCAAGGAGCACGCCGTCGCCTCCGCGCTGGCCATGCGCGCGGGCGCCCGGGAGAACGAGCTGCTGGACCGGCTGGCCGCCGACGAGCGGATCCCGCTGGACCGGGCCGCGCTGGACGCGCTGCTGGCCGACAAGCTGTCGTTCACCGGTGCGGCCGGGGCGCAGGTCGCCGAGGTGGTCCGCCTGGTGGAGGCCGTCGCGGCGGCCTACCCGGAGGCGGCCAAGTACGCTCCGGCCGACATCCTCTGACGCTTCGTCAGTTGTCCGACGAGGGCCCTGCCACCGTTCCGGTGGCGGGGCCCTCGGGCGTCTTGGTGTGTCCGGGGTCGAGCGGCGGGGTGGTGGTGGCGCAGGGCCAGTCGCAGTTCGGCTCGGCCACCGGGTGCTCCTGGGGGGCGAGCACGTTGCCCCGGACGGTGGCGAAGGCGATCAGCCCGCCGCCGACCAGCAGACCCGCGCAGATCAGCATCGCGGTGTGGAAGGCGGAGTCCACCGAGGACGGCACCCGGTAGGCATCGCCGCTCAGGCCGGCCAGCGCCGGGAGGGCGGCCACCGCGAGCAGGCCGGCCGCGCGGGCGGCGGCGTTGTTGACGCCGCTGGCGATGCCCGCGTGCCGTACATCGACGGCGGCCAGCACCGTCGCGGTCAGCGGTGCGACCAGCAGGGCCATCCCGCTGCCCATCACCGCGACGGCGGGCAGCACGTCCGCCCAGTAGGAGGAGCCGGGGCCGGTGCGCAGCATCAGCAGCACCCCGGCGGCGCAGAGCAGCGGGCCGACGGTGAGCGGGATGCGCGGGCCGATCCGTTTGCCGAGGCGGCCGGCGCGCGCCGACAGGGTCAGCATCAGCACCGTGATCGGCACCAGGGCGAAGCCGGAGACCAGGGGCGAGAAGCCGGACACGATCTGCAGCTGGACCACCAGCAGGAAGAACACCCCACTGAAGGCCGCGTAGACGCAGAGGGTGACCAGGTTCACGGCGGTGAACAGCCGGGACGAGAACAGTCCGAGCGGCAGCATCGGATCGGGTGCGCGGCGCTCGACGGCGACGAAGGCGGCGCCGAGCAGCAGGCCGATCGCGCCGGTGAGCCAGACGGCGGGGGACAGGCCCTCCCCGGCGGCGGTGAGCGCGTAGGTGATCGCGCCGAGGGCGAGTGCGGCGAGCAGCGCGCCGGGCACGTCGAAGCGGCCGGAGGCGGACTCGTCGCGGCTCTCCGGGACGTAGCGGGAGGTGACCGCGATCACGGCGGCGGCCAGCGGCAGGTTCAGCAGGAAGATCCAGCGCCAGCCGGGGCCATCCACCAGCCAGCCGCCGAGGAAGGGGCCGATGGCCGCGGACACCCCGCCGAGACCGGACCACAGGCCCACCGCCGCCGAGCGGTCGTCAGGATGGAAGACGGCCTGGAGCATGGCGAGCGAGCCGGGGGTGAGCAGCGCCCCGCCGATGCCCTGGACGGCGCGGGCGGCGATCAGCACGTTGATGTTCGGGGCGACGGCGCAGGCCGCGGAGGCGGCGGCGAACCAGACCACGCCGATCAGGAAGACCTTGCGCCGTCCGTACCGGTCGCCGAGCGCGCCGCCGAGCAGGATCAGGCCCGCCAGCGTGAGCAGATAGGCGTTCAGCGTCCATTGCAGGGACGCCAGGGAGGCGCCGAGGTCGGCGCCGATCCGGGGCAGGGCGACGTTCACCACGGTGCCGTCGAGCATCGCCATGCTGGAACCGAGCACCGTTGCCAGGAGAACCCAGCGGCCCTGCGCGGTGCCCAGGCGCAGGGTGCCGGCCGTTGAGGTGGCCACGGCCTGATCCTGCGCCCGGCAGGGTGCACGTGACAAGGGTCACCGGGCGGTGTGTCCGGGGTGGGCAGTGCGTGAGCGGACGGTCGCACTGGGCCACCGAGGTCGGCGCAGCGTCGTGGATCAGTGGCGTCGAGTGAATGGATTGTGTACGCACCGTACGGCGGGCCATGCGGAGGGTGACCGCGCCGCGGGGGGTTGTCGCTGGTTCAAGAGATCGACATTGCTTCACCCGAACGGATGGGTTTTAGTTCAGCGACCACCCAGCCAGCCTGGGTGGACCCACCGGGTGGAACGCCGAGTCCTGCCGCTGCCCAGTGGTTCGAACTGAGCTCTGCACGGCAGGAGCGGGGGACCCACAGGTAAGTCGCCGGACCGGAGTCCGCGCTGTTCAGCGCGAACGTCCAGGACCGGCTTGGGGTGAAGCCGCGCATGCGGCCGGGCAGCTCCAGCCCGAACCCGACAGCTCACCTCGCAGGCGTCGGAGAGGAATCCCATGCCTGCTCAGGCTCGTCGTATCGCCGTGCCCCGCGCCGCCCGCATCGGCATCGCCGTCGCCGTCACCGGTGTCTCCTTCGCCCTGCCGCTCGTGACCACGATGAGTGCCCAGGCCCACAATGCCCCGGCCGCCTCGGTCGCGCAGCACGCCGCCGCCGTGGACGCCGTGTCGGCCGCCCCGGCCGCCGCCCACGACGGCTACCTCGTCGTCGGCGGCGACAGCCTGTCCAGGATCGCCGACGCCCGGAACGTCGAGGGCGGCTGGCCCGCGCTGTACGAGCAGAACCGCTCGGTGGTCGGCGCCGACCCGAACCTGATCTTCCCGGGTCAGTGGCTGTCGCTCGCGGCCCACGCCGACGCGGCCGCCGAGCCGGTCGCTCCGGCCGAGCCCGCGGCCCCGGCCGCTCCGGCTGCCCCGGTCACCCAGAGCGCCGCCGCTGCCGCAGACGCTCAGGTGCAGGTTCAGACCGAGGTCGCCAAGCCGGGCGTCCAGGTCCAGACCCAGATTCAGAACGCCGCTCCGGCCAAGGCCGTCACCGCCGCCCCGGTCGCCGCCACCGTCGGCTATGTCGCTCCGCTGGCCAACCCGGTGCCGGGCGAGGCCTACGGCGTGGCCGGCTCGATGTGGGCCTCCGGCCACCACACCGGCCAGGACTTCGTCGCCTCCACCGGCACTCCGGTGCGCGCGGTCGCCAACGGTGTCGTGGTGAAGGCCGGCAACGGTGGTGCCTACGGCAACCAGGTCGAGATCAGGCTCGCCGACGGCAGGTACGCCCAGTACGCGCACCTCTCCGTGGTCGGTGTGAAGATCGGTCAGACCGTCACCGTCGGCCAGCGGCTCGGCCTCTCCGGCGCCACCGGCAACGTGACCGGCCCGCACCTGCACTTCGAGATCCGCACCGGGTCGGAGTACGGCTCGGACATCAACCCGGTCGCCTACCTGCGGGCGCACGGCGTCGCGCTCTGACGCTGCGCAGACCCTGTTCGGACCCCGCGCTGACCGCGGGTTTCAGGAACCACCGCTGGTGCGGGGCGAATCGACCGCCCGGGATGGTCATGTCGGGTGACCGCTCGACCGGGTGATCGCCGCACCGGTGGACATGGGCGCGGGACACGCCCAGGGCCGGCCCGGCTTCGCGAGGACCCCTCGTGGAGCCGGGCCGGCCGTTGCCGTTCGCGGCTCCGGGGGAGTTCGAGTGGTCGGGATCGCGCCGGCGCCGGCGGCCGGAGCGGTACGCGCGGATGGGGCGGATCGTGCTGGAGGACGCCGTCGAGCGGTGACGCCCGGGCGCGGTCAGTTCCGGCGGACGGGCAGGCCGTGCTCGGCGGCGGCCAGCAGCTCGTGCATCCGGTGCCCGAAGTCCTCGGTGTCGCCGGCGGGTTCGGGGAAGACCAGGCGGACGTCGCGGTGGCCGTGCGGGTGGTCCAGACGCAGTACCAGGCCGTAGCGGTCGAGGGCGAGCGGGCGGATGTCCGGGTGCCCGGCGAGCAGGGCCGGGTCGAGCAGGCCGGTGAGCAGGTCGAGGGCGTCGGCGTGCTCGTCGGCCAGGTGGGTGAGCAGCGCGGCCTCGTGCCGGGCCAGCGGGTCGGGGGCGGCGAGGGCGAGGTCGGCGGCGGTGAGCGCGCCGGTGCCGTACGGGGTGGCGAGGACGGCGTGGGCGACGTCCACGCGCAGGTGGACGCTGAGGCCGTCGTCGGCGAGGTGGGCCAGGTGCAGCCGGCCGGCCAGGGTGAGGCGGCCGCGGATCCGGTCGCGGACGGCGACCGGGGACACGTCGGTGACGTCGAGGACGACGGCCAGGCCCTCGGTGGCTCCGGCGGCGGCCGCGGTGAGCGGGGCGTCCAGCGGGGCGCGCAGGCGCAGTCGGGAGCCGTGCACGGAGACCGGGGTGTCCAGGTCGTGGTGTTCGCCGAGGGCGCGGACGGTGAGTGAGGAGGTCGCGCTGAGCAGGCTGTGGACCCGTTCGGCGGTGGTGGGCTCGGGCACCTCGGCGTCGCCGGTGGGCAGACTCATGCGCCCACCTCGCTGCGCCCGGCAGGGGCATTCGCCCACGCGCACCTTTCGATGATTCTCCCCCAGCCTTCGGCCGGGGGGACCCCCATGCTGCGCTCGCTCATGAACGGACCTCCTAATAGTTAGGTGAGCCTAACCTAATGTCCGCGCAGGGGTGTGGCAAGCGGATGGTGGGGTGCGGCGAGGCCCGGACGCGTGACGGCGTCCGGGCCCTCGGGGGTTTCGCGGGGCGTCAGGCGACGACGGCCTGGGCGTCGATCTCCACCAGCATGGGCTCCTGGGGCAGCTCCACGAAGGCCGTGGTGCGGCAGGGCTTCACGCCGCCGGGCTTGATGTTCTCCTCGATGAACTCGGCGTAGACCTCGTTCATCAGCGGGAAGTCGGCGCGCTTGGTGAGGTACACGCGGAACATCACCACGTCCTCGATGGTGGCGCCGCCCGCCTCGACGATGGCCTTGACGTTCTCCAGGGTGCGGCGGGTCTGGGCCCTCACGTCGCCGTGGTGGAGGTACTCGCCGGTGGCCGGGTCCTGCGGGCCCTGGCCGGATACCTGCAGGATCGGGCCCTTGCGGACGCCCTGGGAGAACATCCACGCGGGGGCGGGGGCGCCGTCGGTGCGGATCTCGGGCTTGTCGCCGGTCCGGGGGTGCTCGGACATGGGGTTCCTTTGGATGTGGCGGATCGTCAAATGTGGTCGGGGTGGCCGCAGTCGGCCGAGACGGCGCGGGCGGTGGCGAGCAGTCGCGGGAGGAGGTCCAGCACCTGCTCGTACGGGAGGACGACGTCGGGGACGGAGATGGAGGCGGCGGCGACCACCCGGCCGCTGGCGTCCCGGATCGGGGCGGCCACGCAGTTGATGAAGGACTCGTGCTCGGCGTGGTCCTCGGCCCAGCCCCGGGCGGCGACCTTCTCCAGCTCGGCGAGCAGCGCCTCTGGCGTGGCGAGGGTGCGCTCGGTGTGCGGGGTGAAGTCGATCCCGGCCACCACCCGGCGGCGCTCTGGCAGCGGCAGGTCGGCCAGCAGCACCTTGGACACGGCGGCGCAGTGCAGCGCGGCGCGCAGGCCGATCCGGGAGTACATCCGGACCGGGTGGCGGGAGTCGAACTTGTCGATGTAGACCACCTCGCCGCCCTCGTACGCGGCCAGGTGCACGGTCTGGCCGGTGGCGGCGTTCAGCTCGGCGAGGTGCGGGGCGGCGATCCGGCGGATGCCGCGCTGTTCCAGGGCGAGGCCGGAGAGCGCGAACAGGCCCGCGCCGAGGTGGTAGCGGTAGGCGGAGTCGCGGTAGACGAACCGTTCCTCCTCCAGGCTCTGGAGCAGTCGGAGCACGGTGGTCTTGTGGACGCCGAGCACCTCGGCCAGCTGGTCGAGGGAGCGCTCGCCCTCGCCGAGCTGGGCGAGGATGCGCAGGGCGCGGGTGACGGTCTGGCTCATCGGGCTCGGGCTCCGGTCGGTGGGCTGGGGGGCGTGCTCATCGTGCCCGGGCCCGATCGGCCCGTGCCCCGGTCGGGGCGGCCTGCGGCGGGGGTGGACCGGCCTGGGCTCGGGGCTGTTCGCCGCGGGTTCGCGCTCGGGTGCCTCGGGTCCAGGACTGCTCGCCCCGGACCCGGGACCGGTCGTCGGTGGGCAGCGCCGGGGAGGTGATTCCCTCGGCGCTGACCCGGGTGGCAGCCCAGTCGGCGGGCGAGGCGTCGAGCAGCGCGGCCACCACGGACTCGGGCGGCAGCTCGGCCTGGTCGTCGGGGGCGGTCAGCGCGCAGGCGGCGCTCAGGTGGCCGAGCCGCAGCCGGCCGCGCTGGTCCAGGCCGTGGATCGTGCCGGCCAGGTAGCCGGCCGCGAAGGCGTCACCCGCACCGGTGGCCTCGACCACCTCGACGGCCAGCGCCGGTTCGGCGACCGCCGTACCGTCCCGCTCCAGGGCGGTGACCACCCGGGCGGCGTCCTTGACCACGACGGTGGCGGGGGAGGGGAAGCGGCGGCGCAGCGCGGTGGGCTCGTCGGTGCCGAAGGCGGCCTGTGCCTCGTCGGCGCCGAGCAGCAGCAGATCGGCGGCGTCCAGCAGCGGCGGTAGCACGGCCGGGTCGCGGTCGTGCCAGAGCGCGGGGCGCCAGTTGAGGTCGAAACTGACCAGCCGGCCCGGGCGGCGGTCGGCGAGCAGGGCGCGCAGCAGGGCCAGGCAGTCGTCGGAGAGTGCGGCGGTGATGCCGGACAGGTGCAGCAGCCGGGCGCCGGCCAGCAGCGCGACGGCGGCCGGGTCGGTGAGCAGCGCGGGGGAGAGCGCGGCGGCCGCGGAGCCGCGCCGGTGGTAGTGCAGGCGGCTGCGGCCGGGGCCGAGGTCGTGCCGGTGGCCGGTGTCGCCGCCGACCTCCTTGAGGTAGAGGCCGGTCGGTCGGTGCGGGTCGACGGTGACGGCGGAGACGTCCACCCCGCGGGCGGCGAGCTCGGTGAGCAGGCGGCGACCGAAGCCGTCGTCGCCGACCCGGCTGATCCAGGCGGTCGGTACGCCGAGTGCGGCCAGCGCCCCGGCCACGTTGGACTCCGCGCCGCCGACGGACAGTCGGAAGTTCTCCACGGCCTCCAGCGGGCCCGAGCGGTCCGGGAGCAGGGCGGCCATCGACTCGCCCACGCAGACGGCCGTCGGGGGAGGACCAGGGTGGCGGGTCGGCCCCGGGGCGTCCTGTCGCGGCATCTGCTGGGCTCCTCGTCTGCGGCCGTTCCGTCGTGCGCGGGTCGACCTGGGCCGGCCGTCGGTGCTTGAGCGTCGGTGCGTGACTGTCGGCGTTGGACCGTCGGTGCGTGACCGTCGGTGTCAGACCGCTCGTGTTCGACCGTGGGTGTTTGACCGTCAGGCGGGTCCGTTGACCGTGATCCGGCGCCGATGCTAGAACCGTGCTTCCAGCATGTGCAACCCTCGTTGCGTATGTTGCAACGAGGTGGATGGAGGAAATGGTGGAGCAGACGTTCGCGAACGGCACCAACGGGCCGGGCATCGCCGAAGGGGCGGTGGCGGCGCTGGCCGATGAGACGCTCGACTGGCGGTTCAAGGCCGCCCCGCCGGAGAGCTGGGGACACGCCGTCCGGGACTGGCTCGCCACCGGCCCGACCCTCTCCTCGCTCGGCACCCCGCTGCTCACCCTCGACAGCGCCGCGCTCGACCACAACGTCCGTACCATGGCCGACTGGTGCGCCAAGGCGGGCGTCGCACTCGCCCCGCACGGCAAGACCACCATGGCGCCCGCCCTGTGGCAGGCCCAGCTCGCCGCCGGCAGCCACGGCATCACCCTCGCCAACCTGCCGCAGGTCCGGGTCGCCCGGGCCTTCGGCGTGCAGCGGATCCTGCTCGCCAACACCCTGCTCGACCCGGCCGGGCTCGGCTGGCTCGCCGCCGAGCTGCGTGCCGACCCGGACTTCGCCTTCCTCTGCTGGGCCGACTCCACCGAGGGCGTCCGGCTGATGGACGAGGCGCTGCGCGCCGCCGGGGCCGAGCGACCGGTCGAGGTGCTGGTCGAACTCGGCGGCCCGGGCGGGCGGACCGGCGCGCGCGGGGTGGACGCGGCCGTCGAGATCGCCGCCGCCGTCCTGCGTGCCCCCACCCTGCGGCTCGCGGGCGTCGGCGGGTACGAGGGTGCGCTCGCCCACGACGCCACCGCCGAGGGGCTGGCCACCGTCCGCGGCTACCTGAAGGCCCTCGGCGAGCTGCACGGCCGGCTCGCCGGCTCCTACCCGGACGACGCGCCGCCGGTGGTCTCGGCCGGCGGCAGCGCCTACTTCGACCTGGTGGTCGAGGAGTTGGCCGCGCTGCCGGAGGCCCTGGTGGTGCTGCGCTCGGGCGCGTACATCGCCCACGACGACGGCTTCTACCGGGGCATCTCGCCGCTCGCCCGGCACGGCGGCCAGGCCGCGTTCCGTGGCGCGCTGCACGGCTGGGCCCGGGTGGCCTCCCGGCCCGAGCCGCAACTGGCGCTGCTGGACGCGGGCAAGCGCGACCTGCCCTTCGACGAGGGCCTTCCGGAGCCGCAACTCGTCCGGGGTGGAGCGGAGTTGACCAGCACGGCGGCCCGGATCACCGCGCTCAACGACCAGCACGCCTTCCTGCGCGACGCCGGCGACCTCGCGCCGATCGGCGCGGTGCTGCGGCTCGGCGTCTCGCACCCGTGCACGGCCTTCGACAAGTGGACGGCGATCCCGGTGCTGGACTCCGCCGACGCGGCCGAGCCGAAGGTCACCGGGTTGGTCAGGACCTTCTTCTGATGGCGGAGGCGGCGAGAACGGTCTTCAGGGGCGCGACGGTCGTCGACGGCACCGGCGCCGAGCGCTACCGGGCCGACGTCCGGATCGCCGACGGCCGGATCGCCGAGATCGGCCAGGGCCTGGACGCGCCGTCGGTGGTGGACGCCGACGGGCTGGTGCTCGCCCCCGGGTTCATCGACATGCACGCCCACTCCGACCTGGCCCTGCTGCTCGAACCCGAGCACCCGGCCAAGGTCACCCAGGGCGTCACCTGCGAGGTCCTCGGCCAGGACGGTCTCTCCTACGCCCCGGTGGACGACACCACGCTGCCCGAGCTGCGCCGCCAACTGGCGGGCTGGAACGGCGATCCGGAGGACCTCGACTGGGACTGGCGTGACGTCGCCGGCTACCTCGACCGGATCGACCGCACCGGCGTCGCCGTGAACGCCTGCTACCTCGTGCCGCACGGCACACTGCGGACGCTCGCCATGGGCTGGGTCGACCGCCCGCCCACCCCGGCCGAACTCGACCGGATGCGGCAGGTGTTGGCGAAGAGCCTGCTGGACGGCGCGGTCGGCATGTCCAGCGGCCTCAGCTACACCCCCGGGATGTACGCCGACACCGCCGAACTGGTCGAGCTGTGCACCGTGGTGGCGGCCTGCGGCGGCTTCCATGCCCCGCACCAACGCTCGTACGGTGCCGGGGCGTTGGCGGGCTACGCGGAGATGGTGGAGATCTCCCGGCGGTCCGGCTGCGCACTGCACCTGACCCACGCCGCGATGAACTTCGGCGTCAACCGGGGCCGGGCGGGCGAACTGCTGGAGCTGGTCGACCGGGCGCTCGCCGACGGGGTCGACCTCACCCTGGACAGCTACCCCTACCTGCCCGGCTCCACCACCCTGGCCGCCCTGCTGCCGAGTTGGGCCGGCGAGGGCGGACCGGCCGCGACGCTGGCGCGGCTGGCGGATCCGGCGCAGTGCGAGCGGATCCGGTACGAGGTGGAGGAGAAGGGGAGCGACGGCTGCCACGGCGTGGTCGCCGACTGGGCGACGATCCAGATCTCCGGCGTCCGCTCGGCCGAGCTCGCGGGGGTGGTCGGCCGGACGGTCGCCGAACTCGCCGTCGAGCAGGGGCGCGGCGGGACGGAGGTCTTCCTCGACCTGCTGCGCCGCGACGGGCTGGCCACCACGATCCTCCAGCACGTCGGACACGAGGAGAACGTCCGGACGATCATGCGCCACCGCGTGCACACCGTCGGCAGCGACGGGCTGCTGGTCGGCGCCCGCCCGCACCCGCGTGCCTGGGGCACCTTCCCGCGCTACCTCGGCCACTACAGCCGGGATTCGGGCGTGCTGACCCTGGAGGGGACGGTCGCCCGGATGACCGGCCGGCCCGCCGCCCGGCTGGGACTGCACCGGCGCGGGCGGATCGCCACCGGACACCACGCCGACCTGGTGCTCTTCGACCCCGAGCGGGTCCGGGACGCCGCCACCTTCGAGCAACCCCGGCTGCCCGCCGAGGGGATCGCGTACGTGTACGTCAACGGCACCGCCGTCGTCCGGCAGGGTCATACCACCGGCGCCCGGCCGGGGCGCGCCCTGCGTCGCACCGATCGAGGAACTCTGGCCGTATGACCGCTCCTTCCGCTGGTCCCTCCGCCAACCCCTCCGCCGGGCTCTCGGCCGGCCGCTCCGCCGATTCGTCCGCCGGGCTTTCCGTGCTGAGCGGCGATCCGGTGATCGCGGTGGTCCGCGCGCCCCGTATCCCGGACGCCGCCGCGCTCTGCGCCGCGCTCGCGGAGGGCGGCATCCGGCTCACCGAATTCACCTGCACCACGCCGAATGTGACCGACCATCTGAAGCGGGCCTCCGAAGCGGGATGGCGGGTCGGGGTCGGGACGGTGCTGACCGCCGAGCAGGCCGAGCGCGGCATCGCCGCCGGGGCGTCCTTCCTGGTCACCCCCGGCGGCCGGCCCGAGGTCGCGGAGCGGGCGCGGGCGCGCGGGGTGCCGGTGGTGCTGGGGGCGCTCACCCCGACCGAGGTGGCCCGGGCGGTGGACCTCGGGGCGGCCGCCGTCAAGATCTTCCCGGTCCGGGTGTTCGGACCCGGCTACTTCAAGGACCTTCGCGGGCCGTACCCGGACGTGCCGCTGGTGGCCTCCGGCGGCGTGAACGCGGGCAACGCGGCCGAGTTCCTGGCACAGGGCGCACTCGCGGTGTGCGCGGGGACGGACGTGGTGCCGCCGGAGGCGGTCGCGGCGGGGGACTGGGCGGAGATCGCCCGGCGGGCCCGGGTGTTCACGGAGGCCTGTGCGGCGCCTTTCGAACGGTAGCGGGGCGGTCGGGCCGAACGCGGAGCTGAGCCGGGCTTGGGCCGGGCCGGGATCGCGGCGCCGAGCCGAGCCGGGCCGGGATCGTGGAGAGGCGGGCTGTCGGGACGGCCGGGATTGGACGAGAATCGTTGGCACCCGGCTCAGCCCGGGTAAGCCCGGCCCCTCGGCCCCGGCCCGTACGCCCCCCCCCGGACCCGGTAGGAGGACCCACCCCATGACCTCGACCCGCCCCGGGCCCGACTGGCTGGACGACGCCGTCCTCTACCAGATCTACCCGCAGACCTTCGCCGACTCCGACGGGGACGGCATCGGCGACTTCGCCGGCATCACCGAGCACCTCGACCACCTCGCCTGGCTCGGCGTGGACACGGTCTGGCTCAACCCCTGCTTCGCCTCGCCGTTCCGCGACGCCGGCTACGACGTCACCGACTACCTCACCCCGGCGCCGCGCTACGGCCGCACCGAGGACCTGGTCGCGCTGGTCGACGCGGCGCGCGGCCGGGGCATCCGGATCCTGCTGGACCTGGTCGCCGGGCACACCTCCGACCGCCACCCCTGGTTCCTGGCCGCGGCCGAGGACCCGTCCGACCACCGCTACATCTGGTCCGACCGGCAGGTGGACGGCTTCGTCGCCTCGCCCGGCAGCCGCCCCGGCTGGTACCGGCCGAACTTCTTCGACTGTCAGCCCGCGCTCAACTTCGGCTACGCGCGCGGCAGTTCCGAGGAGCCGTGGCGTCAGCCGGTGGACGCCGACGGTCCGCGCGCCAACCGGGCGGCATTGCGCGGGATCATGGCCCACTGGCTGGGCCTCGGTGTGGCCGGGTTCCGGGTGGACATGGCGTACTCGCTGGTCAAGGACGACCCGGGCAAGGTCGAGACCACCAAGCTCTGGGCCGAGCTGCGCGACTGGCTGGACCGCACCCACCCCGGGGCCGCGCTGTTCGCCGAGTGGGGCGAGCCCGCCGCAGCCGTCGCGGCCGGATTCCACGCGGACTTCTTCCTGCACTTCGGTGGCGATGACCACGGCCTTGCGCTGCGCTCGCTCTGGAACAACAACGCCGGGACGGTGGAGGAGTTCTGGCAGCAGGGCCCGTGCTACTTCGAGGCCGAGGGACGCGGCACCCCGCAACCGTTCCTGGACGCCTGGCGTTCCGCCGCCGAGCTGACCGAGGGCAGCGGGCACATCGTGCTGCCCACCGCCAACCACGACTTCTCCCGGCTCGCCACCGGTCCGCGCGGCGGCGAGCAGCTCGCCCCCGCCTTCGCCTTCCTGCTCACCTGGCCAACCCTGCCCGCCGTCTACTACGGCGACGAGATCGGCATGCGGTACGTGCCCGGGCTGCCGGACGTCGAGGGCAGCGTGCTCGGGCCGCGCTTCAACCGGGCGGGTTCACGGACCCCGATGCAGTGGAAGCCCGGCCCCGCCGCCGGGTTCTCCAGCGCGCCGCCCGAGCGGTTCTACCTGCCGTTGGACCCGGACCCGCAGCGCCCGGACGTGCTCTCCCAGCGCGCCGACCCGACCTCGCTGCTGCACACCGTCCGGCGGCTGATCGCGCTGCGCCGGGCGCATCCGGGGCTGGGCACCTCCGGCGGGGTGGAGGTGCGGAACGCCGGGTACCCGCTGGTGTACACCCGGGCCGGGCGGTACCTGGTGGCGGTCAACCCGCGCCGGGAGCCGGGGGCGGTGCGGCTGGTGGACGGCTGGGGCGCGGTGCGGCCGCTGGAGGCGCAGGGCGTGCGGGTGGCGGACGGCGAGCTGCGGGCGGACGGGTTCTCGTACGGAGTGTTCGAGCTGTCGGACTGAGCGGCTGGGGGCCGGCCCGGCTTTCGGCCAGCGTCCAACAGTTGTAAGCTGCATCCATAGATGGTTGCATTTACCACCTTCATTGGTTGTATTTGCCACCTTGATCGAGAAGTTTGCCGGAGGACGCACGAACGCCATGAGCACACCCCAGACACCCGCCGCGGCGCCCATCCTGGGGCACTCGCTTAAGCACCTCGCCGTCCACCTGCTCACCCCGCTGCTGATGTGCCTCGGCATGGCGCTCGCCTACCAAAGTGCCTTCCACCAGCCGGAGCCGAACCACCTCAAGGTCGCCGTGGTCGGGACCGGCCCGCAGGCGCGGGGGCTGGTGGAGGCGATCCAGGCCAAGGCCGGTGACGCGGTCGACGTCCGCACGGTCGGCGACCGCGCCGCCGCCGAACAGCTGCTGCGCGACCGCGACCTGGTCGGCGCCTTCGTCCCGGACGCCAGGAGCCCCGAGCTGATCGTGGCCAAGGGCAACTCGGACACCTCGGTGGTGGCCGCCACGGCGGTGTTCACCAACGTCACCGACAAGCAGGGCGTCCCGCTGCACGTCACCGACCTCACCACCCCCGCCAAGGGCGACCCGACCGGGCAGGGCCTGTTCTTCCTCCTGGTCGCGCTCAGCATCGGCTCCTACGCCAGCGTCGCGGCGATCGGCGCCGCCGGCGCCGGGCTGGGCATGCGGATCCGGGCGCTGGTGGGCGTGGCGGTCTCGCTGGTCGTGAGCGTGATCGGGATCGTCACCGCCGGACCGGTGTTCCACGTGGTCGACCACGACTACGCCGCGATCTGGGCGCTCGGCTGGCTCTACTCGGCGGGCATCGTGCTGATCGGCATCGGCCTGCACAGCTTCCTGAAGAAGTGGACCACGCTGGCCCTGATGGTGCTGTTCGTGATGCTGAACTTCACCTCCTCCGGCGGCATCTACCGGCCCGAGCTGCAGAACGGC
Organism: Kitasatospora sp. NPDC101155; assembly: GCF_044768305.1. NCBI lineage: Bacteria > Bacillati > Actinomycetota > Actinomycetes > Kitasatosporales > Streptomycetaceae > Kitasatospora > Kitasatospora sp. NPDC101155. The sequence goes on from NZ_JBIWPN010000040.1 coordinate 49,430, forward strand.
TTCTTCGGCGCCCTGCACGGCTTCTGGACCGGCGCCGGCTTCCTGGAGGGCGCGCGCAGCATCCTGTACTTCGACGGCGGCGCCGGCCTCGGCGGGCACGTGGTGACCCTGCTGGTCTGGCTGCTGCTGGGCGGGGTGGCCCTGGTCGCCGCGGCGATGTACGAGGGCCGCGGGCGGCGTCCGGTGGAGACGGCGGCGCAGGCCGAGGAGGAGATGGAGGAGGCGGTCGCGGTCTGAGGGGCGGACGACCGTACGGCCGAGCGGCCGGGGCTCTCGACCCCCGGCCGCTCGGCCGTGCCGGTCCGTCGTTCCAGGGCCCACACACGAGGTTGAGCATCCGACGGCAAGGGCGCGCGTCCGACCAGGAGGTACCCTGCGGGAGACGCGCACTCTGGAGGAGGGGCCGGCGTGACGACCTTCGGCAGTGCGACCCCGCTGCTCAGCGCTGTCCTCGCACCGCTCGCCGACCTCGGCCGGGCCGACGCCGTGGCCCGACGGATCACCGAGGCGATCGCCCTCGGCCTGGTCGCCGACGGGGACCAGCTGCCCAACGAGAACGACCTGTCCGACCAGCTCGGCGTCGCCAACGGCACCGTCCGCGAGGCGCTCGCCCTGCTCCGCGAGGCCGGTCTGATCGAGACCCGGCGCGGCCGCAACGGCGGCAGCTTCGTCCGCATCCCCGCCGAGGGCTGCGAGCACCTCCAGCTCGCCAGGCTGCGCGACCTCGCCGTCGTCGACCTGCGCGACCTCGGGGACGAGGAAACGGCCGTCTTCGGCACCGCCGCCCGGCTCGCCGCCGAACGCGCCCCCGCCGACCTCGGCCCCCGGCTCGCCGGGCTGGTGCAGGAGTTGCGCGGCGCCGGCGGGCCCGCCGAGCAGCGCCGGGCCGACGCCCGCTTCCACATCGAACTCGCCGTCGCCGCCCGGTCGGTGCGCCTCACCCGGCTCGCCGTCCGGCTGCAGGCCGAACTCGGACCGCTGCTGTGGCTGCCCGCGCCCTACGGGCCCGACCAGGAGCAATTCGCCGAACAGCACCGCGAGATCCTGGTCGCGGTGCTGGCCGGTGACGCGGCCGGCGCCCGCGCGGCGGCGGAGACGCACGCGGTCGCCTGCGTGCACCATCTGGTGCGCGGGCAGCAGCGGTTGGCGGAGGACGGCTGAGGTGGTGGTGGAGGGTCGGGAGGTGGTGGTCCGTGTCCCGGAGATGACCCTCACCCGTGAAGCTCTCAGTCGCTCCGCTTCCTTGCGGCCGGCGGCCGGGTGAAGCAGCAGTCCCCGCAGAGCCCCGCGTCCGGACCGATCCGGTAGTAGAGGCAGCAGCTGGTCCGGCGGAAGGCCGTTCCGCGCGGCCCGGTGAGCAGTGCGCCGGACCCGGCCAGCGGCGGACGGGCCAGCAGCTCCGCGACCAACTCCCGGGCCGCTCCCGGAGCATGGGCGTCCAGCACCCGCAGGGTTCCGGCCAGGGCGGAGGCGGCGTTGCCGAGCAGCAGGCGTGCCGAGAGCGGGACGGTGGCCCGGACCGCCGCCGCGAGCGGCTCCAACTGGCCCAGCAGGACGGCCCGGTGGAGCTCGTCGGCACGACTGCCGGTCGCGCTGCGCGCCGGCTCCGGCGGAGTCCAGAGGTCGATCGGCCCCTGGTCCGGAATCCGCACCCAGGCGTGCTCCAGGGTCGGCACCGTCCCGAGCAGCACGGCCGAACCGAGGCCCACCGACCAGAAGCGGGCGGCCAGTCCGAGGTGCAGGATCGAGGTCGCGACCCGGAGCTCGGCGGTACCCAGCCGCTGCGCCACCACCCGGACCCGGGCGGCGAGCGGCGCGTCGGGTCCGGTGCCGTACAGCTCCGGCAGCGGGCGGAAGCCCGGCGGCGGCTCCCCGGACGGGTAGGTGTCCAGCGCGAAGTACGGCCCGACGGCGGCGAGTCGGCTGTAGTCGGGCTGTCGGCGGTCGTCAGGCGGCTGGCGGTCGTCGGGCCGTTGACGGTCGCCGGGCGCGGGGGGGGGGGGGGCCCCCCCCCCCCCCCCCCCCCACCCCCACCCCCCCCCCCCCCCCCCCCCCGCCGGGGCCCCCGGGGC
>NZ_JBIWPN010000040.1:51508-72227 GCF_044768305.1 Kitasatospora sp. NPDC101155
ACGGGGGGGGGGGGGGGGGGGGGGGGGGGGGGGGGGGGGGGGGGGGGGGGGGGGGGGGGGGGCGCCCCCCCCCCCCCCGGGGCCGGCCCCCCCCCCCCCCCCCCCCACGCTCGGTCGGCCCGGTTGCGGGCGGGCGGTGGTGCAGGGGCATCGGCGCAAGCCTCCAAAGGTGCGGTCGGATACCGATCATGGGCATGAACGGTACCGCCGCGCCCCTGCCGCCCGGCACCGCCGCGTCGGGCGTGCTCCGATTCTGCTCCCGGGCCCTCGACCTCGCCTCCCACCCGGGAGGGGAGTTGTCTCCATCGCGGGGAGGAACCCGCCTCCCCCGGGAGAGTGGCCCGTAGGCTCGGCCGGGTGCGCACCGACTCTCAGCCCCGCCCCGCCCGGTCCCGGCGAGCGCTCGCCGCCCTCGCCGCCGTCGTCCTGCTGGCGCCCGTCGCCCTCGCGCACCCGGGGGAGCGTGGCGCGGCCGTGCTGCTCGCCCTGACGGCGGTGCTCGTGGTGGTGGTGGCGTTGCTGCCCTGGCCGGCCGGGCGGATCACGCTCACCGCTGCGGCGGGAGCCGTGGCCGGCGCCTCCCTGCTGGTCGACCTGCTCTACTCGGGGCCGTACCGGCTGCCCGCGTTCTGGCTGCCCTTCGAATGGCTCGCCCTGCTCGGCGTGGTCTTCCGCGCCGTCCGGCGACTGCCCGACCGTTGGGTCGGACCGGTCGGCGGACTGGTCGGGCTGGCCGCCGTCGTCCTGCCGCTGCGGTTCGCCCTCCGGACACCACAGGGGGGCCCGGCCGGGCCGGTGATCGGCGTGCTGCTCTCCCTGCTGCCGGTGCTCGGAGCGGCCGGGGCGGGCCTCTACCTGCGGATCCTGGACGCCCGCCGGGAGCGCGCCGTCGCTGCGGCCAGGCGTGAGCAGCGGCTAGAGGTGGCGCGCGGCCTCCACGACTTCGTCGCCCACGAGATCACCGGCATCGTGCTGGAGGCCCAGGCCGGCCAACTCCCGGGCCAGGAAGCCGAGGAGACGGCCGCCCTGCTGCGCCGCCTGGAGGAGGCGGGGCTGCGGGCGCTCGACTCGATGGACGACATGGTCGGTGCCCTGCGCGACCCGCAGGGCGACCGGAGCACCGGGGCGCCGACCCGCCGCCTCGGCCTGGCCGACCTCCCGGAGCTGGTCAGCCGCTTCGGGACGACGGGCGGCCTGCGCGCCACCGTCGAGCTGACCCCCGAGGCCTCCGGTCGGCTCGCCGGCGAGGCGGAGGCGACCGTGTACGCCGTCGTCCTGGAGGCCCTCACCAACATCCGGCGACACGCCCCGCAGGCCACCGAGGTGACCGTCCGGGTGGCCCCGGCGGACGACGGGAGCGCCGTCCGGGTGACCGTCACCGACAACGGCGGCCCCGCCGTTCGCAGGCCTCTGCTGCGCCGCCGACCCGGCTCGGGCGGTACCGGCCTGCCCGGCCTCACGGCCCGTGCGGCGGCCCACGGCGGCACCCTGACCTCGGGCCCGGTCACCCCGGCGGGGTGGCAGGTGGTGTGCGTGCTGCCGGGGCGCTAGCGGTGGCCTGTCCGGTGGCATCGGCCGAGCGGGCGCTGCCGACGCCATGCCCGTGCGGGTCGGCGCCGCCCGTGCGGGTCGGCGGCCGTCGTCATGGTCGGCGGCACCGCCCACCGGGCACCCGCACCCCCGCCGGGCGTCTCAGCGCTCGCGGCCGCCGCCCCGGGCGCCGCGCGGGCGGGTGAGGGTGAAGCGGTCGACCGGGACGAGGTCGCCGTAGGGACCGCTGACGGAGTAGTACGTCACGTCGATGGTGGTGTCGCCGCCGTGTTCGCCCGGGTCGACGTCGAAGGAGGCGAAGCCGTACGGGTTGTCGGCGTCGCGGAAGGCGGACCAGGGGGCGTCCTCGATCACGTAGACCGGGGGCCGCTTGCCGGTGGCCTTGTCGACGGGGCCGACGCCGGTGATGACGCGGGCCTTGGCGGGGGTGAAGAAGAGCTTGTTGGAGGGGGCGGAGGTGCCGCCGCCGCCGATGACCATGTGGACGGTGCCCCGGGTGGTGTCGACGGTCTGGGTGTCGGTGGCGGCCGGGATCGGGGTGCGGGTGTCGGTCGGCTGCTGGCCGCGGATCGGGTGGGAGCGCTCGTAGTGGTGCTCGTGGCCGCAGACCACCAGGTCGACGCCGTACTTGTCGAACAGCGGTACCCAGGCCTCGCGGACGCCGAGGTCGGCGCCGTTGAACTTGTCGGCGGTGGAGATGACCACCTGGTGCATGCAGACCACGATCCAGTCGATCCCCGGGTCCGCGTTGGCAGCGATCAACTCCTGCTCCAGCCAGCGCTGCTGGGCGCCACCGGAGTAGCCGTGCACATAGGAGTTGCCGCCGTCCTGGTAGGCGACGTCGTCGTTGTTGAGGCTGATGACGCGGACCGAGCCGGCCGTGAAGGCGTACCAGAGGCCGTGCAGTTCGTCGCCCGAGCCGGCGTCCGGCAGGTCGAAGTAGGCCTGGTAGGCGCCGTAGCCGATCGGGCCGTTGCCGCGCTCGTTCTCGTGGTTGCCGGCGGCGGGCATCCAGGGGCGGTGGCGGGCCGAGCGGGTGTTGTTCTCGAACCAGTCGGACCAGGTGCGGACCCGGTCGGTGGCGAGGTTGGCGTAGCAGAGGTCGCCGTTGACCAGGTGGAACAGCGGGGCGACCCGTTCGACCCCGGCGGTGGTGTCGCCCGCGGCCGGGCTGCCGAGGTTGTCGTTGACGTAGCCGTTGGCGGTCTGCTTGCCGAGGGTGGGGGTGCCCTGGTCGCCGAAGCTGGTGAAGGTGAAGGCGGCCCGGCCGCGCGGGGCGGTGCGGACGGTGCCGAGCTCGGGGGTGGCGCCGTCGTGGACGGCGGCGTAGACGTAGTCCGTGTCCGGGTGCAGGCCGGTGATCCGGGCGTGGTGCACCTGGACCTCGGTGCCGGAGGCGGCGTCCCGGTAGGTGCGGGTCTCGGCCTGCTCGCTGCGGCCGAAGCCGCCGTGCGAAGTCCCGTACATCACCCGGGGGTTGGAGACGGACGTGGTGGTGTGCCAGGAGACCGTGACCTCGCGCGAGGCGTCCGAGCCGAACTGCAGGTGCAGTCCGGCCACGCGCGGGGCGCCGGAGCGGTCCGGCCGCTCCCACAGCAGCGGGGAGGCGACGGCCGGGGTGGGCGCGATGCCGGAGAGGGAGACGGCGCCGCCGAGGCCGAGACCGGTCGCCCCGGCCAGGAGCCCGCGCCTGCTGACGGGGAGACGTCCACGGGATGCGTTCATGGCGGCCAGCCTCACCGGACGGAGGTGAACCGCGCCGGACCGGCAGCGTGAACTTTCCCGCCGGGTGGGCGATGCGGGAGACTGCCCGTTGTGACGAGTGCGAACGGTGAGTGTCCGCGGGTGATCCGCACCCTGATCGCGGACGACCAGGAGGCCGTGCGGCGGAGCGTGCGGCGGATCCTCGATGCGCAGCCGGACATCGAGGTGGTCGGCGAGGCCGCCGACGGGCAGGCCGCGCTGGAGCTGGCGGCCGAACTGCGGCCGGACGTCGCGCTGGTGGACATCCGGATGCCGAGGCTGGACGGGCTGGAGGTGACCCGGCGGCTGTCCGGCTCGGTGCGGGTGGTGGTGCTGACCACCTTCGACCTGGACGAGTACGTCTACCCGGCGCTGCGGCACGGCGCGTCCGGGTTCCTGCTGAAGCGTTCCGGCCCGTCCCTGCTGGCCGAGGCGGTCCGGGCGGCGGCCGACGGGGAGAGTCTGATCAGCCCGTCGGTCACGGTGCGGCTGCTGAAGCACGTGACGGCGCCGCCCCGCCCCGCGCAGCCGGCCCCGGTGGTGCCGCTGACCGAGCGCGAGGTGGAGATCGCCGGTCACGTCGCGGCGGGCCGCACCAACGCCGACATCGCCGCCGAACTGTTCATCTCCCGGGGCACGGTGAAGACCCACGTGGCCAGCATCCAGCGCAAGCTGGGCGTGCCGAACCGGGTGGGGATCGCCGTGTACGCCTGGGAGATGGGGTACCCGGTGCCGCAGTGACCGGGGCGGAACGGGAGCGCGTCCACGGGGCCGAGGGGATGCTCCGTGGACGCGCGGAACCTACGAGGTGGGGGTGGCCTCCGGACATGATGTCCTCCGGCCGGTAGTTCGATCGTCGACCGAGGTAGTGCTCAGCGGCAGACCCTGATCCGTCTCGATCTGTCGCCACTGCCTCCTGCGGTCGAACTTCCTTCAGCTACCTCGCAGGTCCATCTCCCATCATGCGCCTCCTACGGCGCGCGCACCAGGGGTGAACGGCCAGAATTCGGGCAAATTTCGCAAGTCGCGAGGCCTTCGTCGGGCCGAGGCCTTCGTCGGGCATTGCGGGCCGTCGACCCGCTACCAGCCGTCCACGAAGCTGAGCGTCCGGTGGTACGGCCCCTCCGGCCCGGTACTGCGGTAGTCCTCGACGCTGCTGCCGGTCCGCACCGTGCGGTCCCCGTCGTGGCGCTGGGCGGTGGGTCGCAGGGTGTGGTCCACGGTGGAGCGCTCGGTGACGTGGCCGCCGGTCGCCGTGGTGGCCTCGCGGTGGTAGCCGAGGTCCATCGCGGTGCGCTGGTCGGTGTTCCCGGCCGCGTCGTGGGTGACCTTGTAGGTGACGTCCAGCGGCTCGCCCTCGTGCACCGTGGTGGTGCGGTGCGGCCCGCCGCCCCAGGTGGCGGTGGTGCGGGTGAGGTCGGTGCCGTTGTGCAGCGTCACGTCGTTGCCGCTGTGGCGCAGTTGCTGGGCGGAGCTGAAGGCGAGGTCGTCGCGGACCTCGGTGGTGATCAGGCCGTGCGAGGTCTGTACCCAGCCCCGGGCGAGGTCGTGCCGGGCGGCGGTGACGGTCCAGTCGCCGCTGCCGCCGCCGTGGTCGGTGAGCTCGGTGCCCACGGTGGCCTCGGGGGCGACCCGGTAGTCGGTGAGCTGCCCGGAGGTGCGGTCGGTGCCGTGGTCGACCTCCGCGAACAGGTTGACCTGGCCGGTCCAGACGTCGTTGTTCTGCGCCTCGCTCGCGTTGACCGTGATGCCGACGGTGTGCGGGCGCCCGTCCAGCAGCAGGCCGACGTACGGGGTGAGGTCGAGCCGGTAGGCGGGCAGGTCGAAGGCGAAGATGCCCGGGATGGGCCGCCACAGCAGCGGGTCCCAGCCGCCGGTGTAGATCACCGGGTACGGCCAGACCGCGCCGGCCACCCGGCCGTCCACGGTGAGCCGCACCTCGCGGAACGGGCCCTTGCCGCAGGCGCCGATCGACGGGTTGGCGGCGACGAAGGCGTCCGGCGCGGAGGCGTAGGCGAACTCCTCGCAGGCGCCGCCGCCCCGGGCGTAGACCTCGGCGGTCAGGCGCTCCAGGTTCTGCGGGAAGGTGAGCTCGCGCCCGGCGGTCGGGGCGGCCTGGGTGAGCGCGAACGGGCCGGTGGTGAGCAGCTGGTCGGCGCCGCGGGCGGCGGGCCAGCGGTCGTTCGCGGTGTAGAAGGTCAGGCTCGCCGAGATCTTGTAGACGCCGGTGTAGGTGGCGTCGGTGACGTTGGCGAGGTCGAAGGAGAACGGCTGCGGTCCGGCCGTGAACAGCGGGGCGTAGCGGGTGAGGTCGCGCTCGACGTTCCACTGGATGCCGTCCTTGGACGGCTCCGGGGTGGAGGAGAGCAGGACCTGCACGCCGCCGATGCGAACGCTGAAGATCCGGTCGAACTGCCGCCCGGCGACCTGCCCGTGGAGGTCCATGACCACCGCCGACCAGGGCCCGGCGCAGTCGGCGGGCGGGGTGAGGGTGGCGGTGTACGGGGTGTCGGGCGGATTGCCGTACCCGTTGCGGAACTCGCGCTCGTGCATCACCTCGACGGTGCAGGAGCGGGTGTCTGGGCGGGTGAGCGGCTTGGTGGCGGTGACCGGGTCGTGGTAGCCGGTGCCGAAGTCGGCGTGGGCGGGCCCGGCGGCGGTGAGGGTGCCGGCGAGGGTCAGGAGGGTGGCGCCGATTAAGCGGGCGGTGCGGCGCAGCAGAGGGCTTCGGGACTCGGTTCGGCGGAGCGGGGAGTGCAGGGCCACGGTGGATCCCCGGGGTCGGGCGGCCCGTCGGCGTGCGACGGGGCGGGTGGATGATCCGGGCATCCTTCCGGCGGTGGCATGTGAGCGTCAAGGGTGGGTGCCGGAGCTCCCGCGACTCCTACGGTTCCTCCAACTCGGCCGCCTCCTGCCGGATCACGTCGCGCAGCACCGCCAGCGTCGGGCGGCGGTCGTCCGTCCGCCACTGCATCTCCAGCGGCAGGGTGGCCCGGCCCTCCAGTCGTACGGTGGCGACGTCCTCGGTGAGGTGGCCGGTCATCGAGCCGGGCACCAGCGAGAAGGCGCGGTTGCGGGCGAGCAGGTAGAGCCGGGAGCCGACGATCCGCGGCGGGCTGACCAGCACCGGCGGGTCGGTGCCGTGCTCCGCGCACAGGCCGAGCACGTGGTCGTAGTAGCGGGGGTGCTGCTCGCGCGGCCACAACAGCAGTGGGAGGTCGCGCAGTTCGGCCAGGCGCAGGCCGGTCCGTCCGGCCAGCGGGTGGTCCCGGCCGAGGGCGACCCGCACCGGCTCGTCGGCGATCCGCTCCAGCCGGTAGCCGGGCACCTCCGTCAGGAAGCGGCCGAGGCCGATGTCGGCGAGCTCGGTGGCCAGGGTGGTGGACACCTGCCCGGTGTCCACGGCGAGTTCGGCGGTGGTGAGCGCGGGCAGCTCCTGCTCGGCCCGGCTGACCACGGCGGGCAGCAGCCGGTTCACCACGCTCGGGGAGGCGACGATGCGGGCCGTGCCGAGCCGGGACTCCTCGTGCAGCCGCACCCTGATCAGCAGCGCCCCGGCCTGCTCGAGCAGCCGGGCGCTCTCGGTAACCATCACCTCGCCCGCCTCGGTCAGGGCGACGGAGCGGCGGCTGCGGTCGAACAGCTCGACGCCGACGGTCCGCTCCAGCCGGGCGACCTCCTGGCTGACCGTTGGCTGCGAGATGTGCAGCCGCTCGGCGGCCCGGCCGAAGTGCAGCGTCTCGGCGACGGTCAGGAAGACCTCCAGCTGACGCAAGGTGAGACCCATGCCGTTCAGACTAGTACGAACTGATAGGTGATCGCCTATCGGAAGCCCCAGGACTCATTCTGGATTCCGATGCGGAGCGTCCATACGCTGATCGTCGCGTTGCCCCACCGCAGTGGCATCTCACAGGGAGGTCGCATCATGACCGGACTGCCCACCAGCACCCCCGCCATCAAGGTCTCCGAGGAGGTCGCGCAGGCCGTCGCCGACGGCCGTCCCGTGGTCGCCCTGGAGTCGACGATCTTCACCCACGGCCTGCCCCGGCCGCGCAACCTGGCCGTCGCGCTGGAGGCCGAGCGGCAGCTGCGGGAGGCGGGCGTCGTCCCGGCGACCACCGGAGTGCACGCCGGCGTGCCCACCGTCGGCCTGAGCACCGAGCAGATCACCGAACTGGCCGCCGCCGACGGCCTGGACAAGGTCAGCCTGCGCGACCTGCCGGTGGTCGCCGCGCTCGGCCGGCACGGCGGCACCACCGTCGCCGCCACCGCCTTCCTGGCCCACCGCGCGGGCGTCCGGGTCTTCTCCACCGGCGGCCTCGGCGGCGTCCACTTCGGCGCCTCCGAGAGCTTCGACGAGTCGGCCGACATGACCACCCTGGCCGCCACCCCGGTCACCGTGGTCAGCGCCGGCGTGAAGTCCATCCTCGACATCCGGGCCACCCTGGAGCGCTTCGAGACCTTCAACATCCCGGTCATCGGCTACCGCACCACCAAGTACCCCGGCTTCTACGTCACCGACTCCGGGCACGAGATCAACTTCAGCGTCCAGTCACCCGAGGAGGCCGCCAAGGTGATCGACGCCCGCGACCGGCTCGGCCTGCCGCAGGCCGTCCTGATCGCCAACCCGGTCGACCCGGCCAAGCAGCTGCCGCCGGAGGAGCTCGACGGCATCCTGGCCCGTGCCTGGGCCGAGGCCGAGCGCCGGGGCGTCACCGGCAACGCCTCCACCCCGTTCCTGCTCGACTACATCCAGCGCGACACCGGCGGCCGCAGCCTGGAGGTCAACGTCGAGGTCTACCGCGGCAACGTCCGCCTCGGCGGCGAGATCGCCACAGCCCTGGCCGCCGCCGCGTCGACCGGGGCCTGACCCGTGCTCGGGGTGCTCGGCGACCTCGTCGAGGACATCGTGGTCTGGGTCGACGGCCCGCTGCGCCACGGCACCGACTCCAGTGCCCAGGTCTTCCGGCGGCGCGGCGGCAGCGCGGCCAACGTCGCCCGCTTCGCCGCCGGGCAGTACCCGGCGCGCTTCCTCGGCTGCGTCGGCGCGGACCCGGTCGGGGACGGCATCGTCGCCGAACTCGGCGGCCACGGCGTGGACGTACGGGTGCAGCGGCGCGGCCAGACCGGCAGCATCGTGGTGCTCATCGACCAGGACGGCGAGCGCACCATGCTGCCCGACCGCGGCGCCGCCACGCTGCTGGAGCGCGTCCCGCAGGAGTGGCTGGCCGGCCTGACCCACCTGCACGTGCCCGCCTACTCCTTCGACGGCGAACCGGTCGGCGCCACGGCGGTGGACGCGCTCGGCCGGGTCCGGGAGGCGGGCGGCACCACCTCGGTGGACGCCTCCTCGACCGGCATGCTGGAGCAGTTCGGGCGGGAACGGTTCCTGGGCCTGATGGCCGAGTTGGCGCCGACCTTCGTGTTCGCCAACCGGTCCGAGTCGGCCCTCCTCGGTCTGCTGGTGGACGGCCTGCCGGGGCCCGGGCGCGCCCGGCTGGCGGCCACCACGGTGGTCACCAAGTCCGGTGCCGAGGCGACCACCGTCGACGTGCCCGGCGAGGGGCTGTTCACCGTGCCGGTCCCGCCGGTCGCGCGGGTGCGCGACCTCACCGGGGCCGGGGACGCCTTCGCGGCGGGCTTCCTGGCCGGCTTCCTGGACACCGGGGACCTGCGCCTGGCGGCCGGGCTCGGGCACCGCAGCGCGGCCCGGGTGCTGGCCTCGCCGGGGGCGAGCGCGGGGTAGGCGATTCGCCGGGGTGGGGCTGCGGGGTGGGCCGTTGGGTGGGGCCGCCTAGCCGCGCGGTGCGTCCTTGCGGAGGAAGTGCTTCAGCCTCTGCCAGGTCCAGGCGTTGATCACGTCCTCGGCGGTGAGCCAACCGCGCTGAGCCGTACCGATGCCGAAGCGCGGGTAGGCGAGGTGGCCGGTGGCGTGCGCGTCGCTGTCGATCGCGAAGCGCACGCCGTGCCGCCTGGCCCGCAGGATGTCCTCGTCGCGCAGGTCGAGCCGCTGCGGGGAGCTGTTGATCTCGATCGCGGTGCCGGTGCGCGCGGCGGCCGCGAACACCGCGTCGAGGTCGACGTCGATCGGCCCGCGCCGGCCGATCCGGCGGGTGGTGAGGTGGCCGATGATGTGCACGTGGGGGTTCTCGCAGGCGCGGATCAGCCGGCGGGTCTGGGCGGCGCGGTCGAGGGCGAAGTGTGAGTGGACGGAGGCCACACAGACGTCGAAGCCGGCCAGGAACTCGGCCGGCCAGTCCACCCCGCCGTCCGGGCCGATGTTCAGCTCGGTGCCGTGCAGAAGACGCAACTTCTTGTGCCGGTCGGCGAGTTGGCGAAGCTGCTCGCGCTGGGCGAGCATCTTCTCGTCGGTCATCCGCTGCATCACCAGGTCCGGCGCGTGGTCGGTGACGGCGTAGTAGGAGTAGCCGCGCGCGGCCGCCGTGTCGATCATCTCGGTGAGGGTGGCCAGGCCGTCGGTGAGGTCGGTGTGGGTGTGCAGGTCGCCGCGCAGGTCCGACTCCTGGACGAGATCCGGGAGTTCACCGTTCAGCGCGGCCTCGATCTCGCCCCGGTCCTCGCGCAGCGTCGGTGGGATCCAGGGCAGGCCGAGCGCGGCGTACACCTCGTCCTCGGTCTCCGAGACGACCTTGGCGCCGTCCGCCTTGGCGCCTTTCCCGGCCCCGCCGTCCTTCCGGGTCCCGCCGTCCTTCCCGGCTCCGCCGTCGACTTCGAACAGCCCGTACTCGGAGAGCTTCAGCCCCGCCCGCACCGCCATCGTGCGCAGCTTGATGTTGTGCGCCTTCGACCCGGTGAAGTAGACCAGCGCCGCGCCCCAGTCCTCCTCCGGGACGACCCGCAGGTCCACCTGGATGCCCTGGGTGGTGCGGACCGAGGTCTTGGTCGGCCCGCTCCCGACCACCTCGGCCACGTACGGGAGTTCGGTGAGCGCGGCCATCAGCGGGGCGGAGTCGGCGGCGGTCGCCAGCACGTCGATGTCGCCCACCGTCTCGCGCATCCGGCGCAGCGAACCCGCGTACGCGCAGCGGGTGCAGCCGGGGACGGCCGAGAGTGCCTCGACCAGCTGGTCGGCCAGCTCGGTGGCGGTGTCGAGCAGGGTGCGGCCGCCGGACTGCCGCATCAGCTCGATGCCGTGCAGGATCTTCTCGCCGCTGCGCTCGCCGAAGCCGGCCAGGTCGGACAGCTTGTCGGCACGGATCGCCTCGGCGAGTTCCTCGACGGAGGCGATGCCGAGGTCGCGGTAGAGGGAGAGGGCGCGCTTGGGGCCGACGCTGGGGACGGCCATCATCTCCCGCACGCCGGACGGGATCTCGGCGCGCAGGGTCTCCAGCGCGGCGATCTTTCCGGTGGCGAGGTACTCGGCGACCTTCTCGGCGGTGGACCTGCCGACGCCGGGGATCTGCTGGAGCCCTTTGACGTCCAACTCGGCCAGGTCCTCGGGGTGGCCGCCGACCGCGCGGGCGGCCTTCTCATAGGCGCGGGCCCGGAAGGCGTCCCCGCCGGTGATGTTGATCAGGTCGGCGTACTCCTGGAGCAGCTCCCTGACCTGGTCGTTGAGCCGGGGCATGGGGCAAGTCTAGGTTCGGCGGCCCCGGCTCGCCGGGTGGTCGGCCGATGCCCCCGGGTGGCCGGCCGGCGTCCGCCGAGCGGTCAGTCGTACGCGACCGCCAGCAGCAGGACCACGGTGAGGCCGCCGCCGGGGGTGGGCTCGACCGCGAGCCGGCCGCCCGCCGCCAGCACCAGGCTGTGCAGTGCCGGGCCGACCGGTCCGGTGGCGCGCGCGCCCGTCGGCAGCCATTCGCGGGCCTCGGGCGGCTCGTACGAACCGCGGTCGGAGATCCGTATCTCCACTCGCTCCCGCCTGCGCGCCGCGCCGCCCCGCCCGGTCGCGGCCCGGGGCGCCGCCGGGCGGGTGGGGGTGATCTCCGCGCGGACCAGCACCCGGTCGCCCAGCGGGCTGCGCCGGATCGCGTGGTCGACCAGCCCGGCTATCGCGGCCTCCATCCGCCGGGCGTCCCCGGCCACGACCGGCAGCCCGGGTGCCATCCGGACCGTGACCGCCGCGGCCCGGCCGCCGCCGCGCACCACCCGGTGCACCACCTCGGCGACCTGGACGTGCCGCGCCTGCGGCTCGCACCCGGCCTGCCGGCCGGTCCACCTCAGCCGGTCCAGCTCGGTGCGGGACAGTGTCCGGGGCGAGGCCACCGCGACCGGCGGGACCGGGCCGAGGACTTCCGGCGCGCCCTTGCCGACCCTGCGATCACTGCGGCGCGCGCCGCCGAGTGCGCCGAGCGCCCGGGCCCCCGAAGCCACGTAGCACCAGAGTTTCCCGCGTGCCATCGCCTTGCCCCTCGTGCCTGACCGGTGGCCGTCATCGGTTCCGCGGCCGACCGGGGCGGACCGCTTTCCGGGCCCTGCTGCCAGGGTGCGCCTCCGCCGTCCGGGTGACAATCCGGCTCCGGGGCGCGAAGCGGTCACCGGCCCCCGCCGAGCGGCAGGCCGGGCACCCGCCGACCGGCGGGGCCGTCCGTCCACCGCAAAGAACTCTTCGCAAAAAAGCCTTTGCAAACATCTCTTTGCGGTCCTATGCTCCTGGCCATGACCGAAGACCGCGGCTGGAAGCACAGCGACGACCCGCACATCGCCATCACCGCCAAGGGCATGCGGGCGATGGCGCACCCCGTGCGCATGCAGCTGGTCGGGCTGCTGCGCAAGCACGGCCCGTCCACGGCGACGAGGCTTGCCGCGCAGCTGGGGCTCAACTCCGGGGCCACCAGCTACCACCTGCGCCAACTCGCCGCCGCAGGCTTCGTCGAGGAGGACCCGGAGCGCGGCAATGCCCGTGAGCGCTGGTGGCGTTCGGCCCACCAGCTCACCGTCTGGACGGGGGACGACATGGCCGACGAGGAGCCCGAGACGGCCGTCGGCTTCCTGCGGTCCGTCCTGGCCGCGCACGCCCTGACCGGCCAGCGCACGCTGGACGCCTTCGAGACCATGCCGCGCGAGTGGCGCCGGGTGACAGAGCTCAGCGACCTGGTCCTGCAGCTCACGCCCGCCGAGGCCGAGCAGCTGACCGGCGAGCTGTCCGATGTGATCGGGCGCTACCGCCGGATCGGCGCGGGCGGGCCGGTCCCGGAGGGCAGCGAGCAGGTCTCCGTGATCGTCCACGTCCTGCCGGACCCGAGCACCACCGCAACCGAGGGGGAAGCCGTATGACCACGACCGTCGTTGACCCGCCCGCGCGCAGCTTCCGGCCGCTGGCCGGGGTGCTGACGGCCATGGCCGTCTCCACGACCGGGACACGGGTCTCGGCCATCGCCCTGCCCTGGTTCGTCCTGGCCACCACCGGCAGCGCCACCACGACCGGCCTGGTCGCCTTCGCCGAGATGACGCCGTACGTGCTGGTCAAGGCGCTGACCGGGCCGCTGGTCGACCGGCTCGGGCCGCGGGTGGTGTCCTGGACGACGGACGCGGTGAGCGCCGTCGCGGCCGGGCTGGTCCCGCTGCTGCACGCACACGGGCTGCTGCCGTTCTGGCTGCTGCTCGCGATGGTCGCGGTGATCGGCGCGATGCGCGGCCCGGGAGACCTGGCCAAGTCGGTCATGGTCCCGGAGGCGGCCGACCAGGCCTGGGTGCCGATGGAGCGCGCCACCGGGCTGTCGGGCGTCACCGAGCGGCTGGCCTCCACGATCGGTCCGGCGGTCGGCGGCGGGCTGGTCGCACTGATGGGCCCGCTGGCCGGGCTGGCGGTCAACGCGGCCACCTTCGCACTCGGGTCACTGGTCATCGCGGTCGCGCTGCCGCGCGGAATGGGGCGCCCGGCGGTGCCTGGTGCGGCCGCTTCGTCGTCCGGGTCGTCGTCAGGGTCGGAGGGGGAGGGGGAGCAGGGCGGCTATTGGCTGATGTTCCGCGAGGGGTTCGCCTTCCTGCGGTCCGAGCCGCTGCTGCTCGCCGTGATCGTGATGGTCGGCATCACCAACCTGCTCGACGCGGGCTTCACGACCGTCCTCGTCCCGGTCTGGGCGCGGGAATCCGGCAACGGTCCGGCCGCCATCGGTCTGACCGCCGGTGTCATGGGCGCCACGGCAGTCGTCGGCAGCCTGATCGCGGCGGCCGTCGCCTCGCGCCTGCCCCGGCGGACGGTCTTCTTCGCCGGCTTCCTGCTGTGCGGTGCGCCCCGCTTCCTGGTGCTCGCCCTCGGTGCGCCGATGTGGGTGGTGGTCACGGTGTTCGCGGTCGGAGGTTTCGGCTCCGGCTTCCTCAATCCGATCCTCGGCGCCGTTCTCTTCGAACGGGTGCCCCGCCACCTCCTCGGCCGCGTCCACGCCCTCGGCGACTCCCTCGCCTGGGCGGGCATCCCCCTGGGAGGCCTCCTCGCCGGTGGCGCGGTCGCCCTGGTCGGTCTGATACCCAGCCTGCTCACGGCCGGGCTCCTGTATTTCGCCACCACGACGCTGACCGCGCTGCGGCCGGAGTGGCGGGAGATGGACCGTCTGCGGGGGCACACGAGCACCGCGGTCGTCGAGCAGGAGGCGGAGCCGGCACGCGCGTAGGTCATCGACCATCCAGGGCGGGCGACCTGCCCAGCGGAGAAGCAGGAGGCTGACCAGGGCTGCGAGGGCGCACCAGGTGGAGACGAGGGCGAGACGCCAGAGCAGGGCGCAGAACCTGGCGCCCGCGACCGGCCCGCCGGCCACGGCGTTCGCCTGCGCGCTCCAGCACATCGGCCGGCCGCCTACTCGCCCCTCCCGTCCCTGTCCTTGTCGTCCCTGCCCTTCGAGTCCTCGTCCTGTTCGTCGTTCTCTCCGGGTTCGTCCCTGTCCCCGGATTGGTCCTGGCCGCCGGGTTTGTCCCAGGGAGCGTTCTCCGGTGGCGCTCCGATGCTCTCCAGGGTTTCCCGGACGGTGCCGGGCATCGCCGGGTGCCGCCCGATCACGATCACCCCGATCACGATGGCCAGCAGTCCGATCGCCTCCCAGGCCAGCGCGCCCGGGGTGACTCGCAGCCGGTCGCCCAGGAAGCCGACCGCGCAGGCGATCCCGGCCAGCGGCTGGGCGGCGGTCAGCGCGGGCAGGGACATTCGCAGCGGGGCGGCCTCGAAGGCGCTCTGTACCAGCAGCAGCCCGACCACGCCCGCCACCACCACCGCGTACGGCTGCCAGGTGCGCAGCACCGCCATCAGCCCGTCGTGGTCCAGGCGCTGGGTGGTGGTGCGGGTGAGCGCGTCCTGCAGGCCGTAGAGCAGCCCGGCGGCGAGCGCCAGCAGCGTGGCCTCCTCGAACAGCGGCAGCCGCCGGGCGAGCGAGACCAGCAGCAGGGTCAGCCCGACCACCGTGCCGACCACCAGCCAGTGCCGCAGCTCCCCGACGGATGGTCCGCCCCCGGTGGGCCGCCCGGCCACGATGAACGCCGTCACCCCGAGGCCGAGCAGCAGCACCCCGGCCCAGCCGGAACGGCCCAGCGTCTGACGGGTCAGCACCCGGGAGAGTGCCATGGCGAAGAGCAGGTTGGTCGCCAGCAGTGGCTCGACCAGTGACACCTGGCCCTGGTTGAGCGCGAGCGCGGAGAGCAGCAGCCCGCTGACCATGAACCCGGTGCCGAGCAGCCACTCCGGCATCCGCATCAGGTCCAGCAGCAGCCGCCAGCGCAGCATGTCGGCACGAGGGGCCCGCTGCGCCGCGTGCTGCTGGAGGACGAAGCCGAGCCCCAGACAGCAGGCCGCGCCGAGAGCGAGGAGGAAGACCGCCACGGAGGGACCACCAGGTTGTCGCTGCCCCGCGCCGCGCCGGCGGGTCCGGGGTGGGGTCGGCGGTCGCGGCGCGCTTCCGTCAGCCTACCGCCGGGGCGGTGGCCAGGCCGATCAGACGCGGGACGGCCCGCCGATCGGACGCGGGAACACCCGTCGATCAGACGCGGGACGGCCCGCCGATCGGGCGTCCGGAGGCAGCGCGGTTCGGGTGTCGGCGGCACGGCGGCCGTGTGCCACCCGGCCGCGCTTGCCGCTTCGGGTGAGGCAGGCGCACGCTGGTGTGAGCGGCCGCCACGGGCCCACCGCCCGTGCCGGTCCGATACAGGCGCGACGGGGGCAGGCGCCAGGAGGTGTGGCATGCACAACCAGTGGGACGTGGAGCTGAGCTTCGAAGAGGACGGCGTGCACACGACGTGCGACGCCAGGCTGGTGGGCGCGAGGGCGCCGGGCCTGAACGCCCACGGCGAGGCCGAGAAGAGCGCGGAGGACCGTCCGCTCGCCAGGATCGGCGAGGAGGTCGCGGCCTCCCGTGCCCTGGAGGAACTGTCCCGCAAGCTGCGGGCCCAGGCCACCGGGGAGATCGAGGACGAAGGGCACCGCCCGGGCTACCTGATCTACTGACCCCGGCGGCTTTCCGAACGCCCAGGCCTTTCGAGCAGGAAGGGGCGGCCGCGTCGGCACGGTCGCCCCGACTTTCCCGTGCGCTCCGGCTCAGCTCCAGGGGTTGGCCGGCTGGTCGTTGATGGCCGTCCAGAAGCGGGTGTCGGCCGGGAGGGTGCCGGTGGCCCAGAGCGACCACCCCTCACCGTCGTGGAACTCGGCCATCCGCCAGTCGCCGCCGAAGGAGTCCGCGCACAGCTCGTCGGCGGCCTCGCGGCTCGTCAGCTCGGAGCCCGCCGTCGGCGCGGTCGCCGCCACCTCGCCGCCCGCCCAGCTGTGGAAGCCGGTGGTCGGGATCCCGTCCGGGGCGGGTCGGTCGTCCACCAGGATGCAGAGCACCGGCAGTTCGGTCTCGGGGTCGGTGTCGCCGAGGTAGGGGTTGCTGAGGCCGTCGGTCCCGACGTGCACCGAGCTGCCGCGCTGCTCCAGGGCGGTCCAGGTCAGCCCCAGGTGCTCGCCCGGCGAGGCGGCGACGGCCGGGGCCGACGCGACGGCGGACGCGCTGTTCGGAGGGACGGCCAGGGCGGCGAGCGCGAACACCGCAGCGGGGGCGAGGCGTCGGACGAACACGGGCATGGCTGCTCCAGGGAAGGGGGAGGCGAGTGGGGCGGCTGCGGGGCCGTAGTCTGCCAGCGCCAAGTGCCATGTGGACCAGAAGACTTGATGGTTGCGTCGGTTTCCGGCCGCCGCCCGCTCGCTTGGTCCGTGGACTACCGGACCGGCGCCGCGTCCCCATCGCCCAGCGTCCACACCAACTTCAACACCGGACCCGCAAACACCACCGCCGGCGCCATCGGATGGGCAGCCGCCACCTGTGATCCACCGCGCGCCGTGGCCTCGGCCATCCGACCACCCTACGGGGGGTGAACGCACCCGACACCGCGACACCTGGCCGGTGGCCGCGGACTCCCCTCGTGGCCTGACGGGCGATCGGCCCGGGCTCCGGTTTCCGTGGTCGGCCGAGTGGTGGGGCTGGGTAGTCTGCCGCGATGACGGACAGCGAACTGATCGTGGACCTGCGCGGTCGACCGATCGAGACACTCGACGACTTCTGGGGCGCGGTGAGCGAGCCCTGCGGGCTGCCAACGTGGTTCGGCCGGAACCTGGACGCCTGGTCGGACACGATCGAGACCCGCGGCATCTCCGAAGTGATCGACAGCCACGACATCCTGACCGTGCACGTCGTCCAGCGGGGACTCTTCACGGGGAACCGGCCGGAGGCGCAGGTCCTGGCCGAGATCTTCGACGGGGCGCGGAACCGGCTCGTCGTCCACCCGTTGGCCTGACCGAGCCGCGCGGCGTCTCAGGCCTGGCGGCGACGGGTTTGACGCCCTGATTCCGGAGCGGACGGAGGCCCCTTCCCCGTGGCCGATTCGATGGGCCACCGAATGAACGGGCATGGGCGCGAGTCAGTCGATCGGCCGACGGCCGAAGATCCCCCCCGCGCGGGAAGTCGGACCCGCCGACTTCCCGTGCGGGCTTCGAGGTGGGGCGCGGCAATCCGTGGTCCGCTCGCGAGCATTGGCGGGCCCGACGAGGCGCAGTGGTCGGAGCCCGTCGCTTCGTGGGGCCGAATCCGGTGCAAGCCTGCCGAGCCCGAGCTCCGGCGTGGTTCCGCGGCGGGGGCCGTGGGTTGAGTCCGGAGAGGGCGGGAGCGTCGGGTGGGGGGCGTAGCGGCGTCCGGGGTCGGGCGTGGTTGTGAGGGCGACGCGTGGGGGCCGCGCGCGCCGAGGTCGGATGTGCCACAACGGCGTCGACTCGGGGCGTCTGCTCGGCTCGTCGTGATGCTGCGCCGGGCCGGGTCAAGGGCGGGTGGGGGTGAGGAAGTCCAGGACGCGGTGGTTGACCTCGGGAGCGGCGGAGGTGGGGAGGGTGTGGTGGGAGGTGTTCGGGATGGTGGCGATGGTGGCGTGGGGGACGGCTCGGCGGGTGGCTTCGGCGGTGCGGTGGGGGTCGTGGGGGCGGGAGTTGGCGGCGTACAGGGTGAGGAGGGGGGTGGTGAGGGTGCGGAGGCGGGCGGGGGTGGGCCGGGGGCCGGTGATGACGGGGGAGGCTGGGAAGTCGGCGTAGCCGAGGGCGTAGAGCTCGCGCCAGGCGGGGTCGAGGCCGTGGCCGCCGGATTCCCAGTCGAGGTAGGAGCGGGCGCGGGCCGGGGAGCGGCGGGGGAGGAAGAGGGGGAGGACGCGGAGGAGGTAGCCGGGGCGGAAGCCGGTGAAGCACTGGGTGGGGTCGAGGAGTGCGAGGCGACCGACGCGGGTGGGGGCGTGCAGGGCGTATTCGAGGGCGATCCAGGCGCCGTAGGAGTGGCCGCAGAAGTCGGCTTCGGGGACGCCGAGTTGGTCGAGTACGGTGTCCAGCCAGTCGAGCAGGCCGGGGGCGTCATTGAGTGGCGGGCCGTCGTGGACGCTGCGGCCCGGGTCGCCGATGAGGTCGACGGCGAGGACGCGGTGGCCGGCCTCGGCCCAGGCGCCGGCGTTGGCGAACCACGTGGTGGAGGTGGCACCGCCGCCGTGGAGGAGGACGAGGGGGCGGCCGTCGGCGGGGCCGCAGGCGTTGATCCGGGTGGTGCCGTGCGGGGTGCGGACGGTGAGGGGTTCGACCGGGACGGGCCAGCGGGCGAGCAGCGCGTCGTAGGCGGCGAGGAAGGGAGCGGTGACGGAGCGGGCGGTGCGGGTGGACATGATGGGCCTCCGCGATGTGGTGTGATCGGCGACCGGATCACATAGTGAATCGCTCGTTGAGCAAGTATCTCGCTGAGCGAGAGAATAATGGCATGCGAGTGCCCGAGGAAGGACGAGAGGGTGTCCGAGGCTGAGGAGTCGATGCGGCTGGTCCACCTGCTGCGCGGTCTGACGGTCGAACTCGACCTGTTCGGGGCGGAGTTCGCGGCTCGCAACGGTCTGCATCCGACCGACCTGCGGGCGCTGATCCACCTGCTGGACGCCGCCCGGGCCGGGGAGGTGGTCACTCCGGGTCGGCTCGGGGAGGCGCTGCGGCTGAACTCGGCCGGGACCACCGGTCTGGTGGACCGGCTGGTGCGGCTCGGGCTGATCCGCCGTGAGCGCGACCCGCAGGACCGGCGGAAGGTCCGGCTGGTGGTGGAGGAGCGGGCGATGGAGCTGGGGCAGGGCTTCTTCGGCGGGTTGATCGGCGATCTGGTCGCGGCGATGGGCCGGTTCGACCCGGCGGAGCTGACGACGGCCCGGCGCTTCCTGGAGGCGATGACGGCCGTGGTGGCCGCCGCCCGGGTGGAGGGGTGACGGAGGAGCGCTACGCGGGCCCGAGGGTCCAGCTGATCACGGACAGGGTCGCCATCGACACCAGCGTCGACCAGAGCACCGTGTCCCGGGCGAGGCCGCTGCTCTGCCCGTACTCGCGGGCGTAGGTGTAGACGTTCTGCGCCGTCGGCAGGGCGGAGAAGAGCACCACGGTGAGCAGTTGGTGCGGAGGAAGGTGGAGCAGCGGCCCGGCGACGGCGAGGGCGACGAGCGGCTGGACCAGGGTCTTGACCGCGACGGTCAGCCCGACCTCGGCGCGGCGTGAACGGCCGTCGGCGGGCGGGCGGTTGTGCAGGGACATGCCGAGGGCGATCAGGGCGGTCGGCACGCCGGCGCCGCCGAGCAGTTCGCAGGAACGGTTCAGCTCGGCGGGCAGGTGCAGCCCGGCCGCGGAGACGACGGCGCCGAGCGCGGTGGCGAGCAGGATCGGGTTGCGCAGCGGCAGGGTGAGCAGGGCCCGGCGGCCGGCCGCGCCGCTGTCCAGGACGGCGAGGACGGCGGGGGTGACCAGCAGGATCTGGAACAGCACCACCGGCGCGACGAAGGAGGCGTCACCGAGGACCTGCATGGTCACGGGTATGCCGAGGTTGGCGGAGTTGACGTATCCGGAGGCCATCGCGCCGATGGCGAGTTCGCCGGGCTTGCGCCGGAAGAGCAGGTGCCCGGCGAGCAGCCCGAGGCCGGTCGCGACGGCGGTGCCGGCCGCGAAGGCGAGCATCGAGGGATTGGCGAACCGGTCGAGCGGGGTGCGGGCGATCATCAGGAAGAGCGCGGCCGGCATCGCGACGTGGAAGACGAAACGGTTCAGCACCACCTCGGCCTGCGGCCCGAGCAGTCCGGTGCGGCCGACGAGGTAGCCGATCCCGGTGAGCACCCAGATCGGGGCGAAGCCGGACAGCAGCGGATGCAGGGATGGCATGGTTCCTCGGATCGCTCGGACGGGTCTGCCGGGTTCGGCGGGGATCGCCCGCCCGCGGGAGGGCGTCAGCCCCCGGGGCGGTGGCCCTGGGCGCCGTGGAGCCCCGGGGCAGTAAACCAGCAGGCGCCGACTCGAAGATCACGGGCCTACGATGAGCCGATGGAGCAGCAGTACCTGAGCCTGTCCGAGGTCGAGGCCATCGCGCGCCGCGCCCACCGGGGACAGGTGGACAAGAACGGGCACCCGTACAGCGAGCACATCGCGGCGGTCGCCGCCGGGACGGAGGCACGCGGCGGGAGCGAGGCGCAGATCGCGGCGGGCTGGCTGCACGACACCGTCGAGGACGACCGGCTGAGCCGGGAGTGGCTGGCGGCGGCCGCACTGCCGGAGACGACCAAGGCGATCGTGGACGCGCTCACCCGCCGCCCGGACGAGCCGGTCGAGGAGTACACCGCGCGCATCCTGGCCACGCCCGGCGCGCTGCTGGTCAAGCGGGCCGATCTGGCGCACAACTCCGACCCGGCCCGGCTGGCCTCGCTGGACCGGGCGACCGCCGAGCGGCTGGCCGCCAAGTACGCGCGGATGCGGGAGTTGCTCGGGCTCGCCGGGGAGCTGTGAACCGGGTAACCGGGAACCGGGGAGCTGCGAAGGAACTGAGGAGCTGTGAATCGGGGAGCCGTGTGAGCGGCAGGGAAACCAGGACAGGGCCCGGGCCACGCGGATCGCGCGGGCCCGGGCCCTGTCGGGTCACCCCGGTGGTCCCTGTCCGACCCCCGGGGTGAGGGGGGAGTGGTCAGG
>NZ_JBIWPN010000041.1:0-65601 GCF_044768305.1 Kitasatospora sp. NPDC101155
CCCCACCGCCGCCGACAACGACTGAGCCAGCGAGAGCGCACGATGGCCGACGATTGAACCGTTGAGACCGGCCTCAAATTGGGCCGTTGCCGACACCGCAGGTGCGGGAGGAGATAAAGGGGCACCCCGACTACCAGGCCCACGCCAGCTGACCCCCGCAGGTGCGGGGAGGAGCTGGACGCGGCCGCGGCGCCGGTCGGGATGAGCGGCTGACCCCCGCAGGTGCGGGGAGGAGTCACCATGACAAGTAGGTTGACACTGAATCAGCGGCTGACCCCCGCGGGTGCGGGGAGGACGCTGTGGCGGTCACGGCTGGGCCCCGGAGGACCCCCGCGGGTGCAGGGAGGACCAGGGCGAAGGTTCCGGCCGCCTCGGCAAGGTTGGAGGACCCCCACAGGTGCGGGGAGGACCGCATGATGTCCGACGCCCAGTTCGCGTGGACCGGCTGACCCCCGCGGGTGCGGGGAGGACTCGAGCTGCTTGGCGGCCTCGTGCTCCGTGGCCGGCTGACCCCCGCGGGTGCGGGGAGGACTGGGAGTTGCGCATGCCGAGCTGCAGCATCTGCGGCTGACCCCCGCCTGCGCGGGGAGGACGCGCTAGTTGTGAAGTAACAGGCACGTCCGGCTGACCCCCGCCTGCGCGGGGAGGCCCCCGGACTCAACGGCACTCGCAACGGCCGTAAGCGGCTGACCCCCGCCTGCGCGGGGAGGACCCGTCGAGGTCGAAACCGCCCCGGCCTGCGGCTGACCCCCGCGGGCGCGGGGAGGACCTGGTGGGGGTCGCCACCCAGCTGCCGCTCGAGGGCTGACCCCCGCGGGCGCGGGGAGGACGTGTAGTAGCCGCCCGTCGTCGGCACGTTCAGCGGCTGACCCCCGCGGGTGCGGGGAGGACCTGCTCTACCGGGCGACCGACGTCCAGCTCGGCGGCTGACCCCCGCATGTGCGGAGAGGAGCACGGCTGGGCTGAGATCCAGCAGACGTTCAACGGCTGACCCCCGCCTGCGCGGGGAGGACTGCGGGTGCTCGATCCTCGCGCTGCCGGTGGCCGGCTGACCCCCGCCTGCGTGGGGAGGACTCCGGAGTGTGCGAGGCCTCCTCCAGCTGCTCCGGCTGACCCGCCTGCGCGGGGAGGACTCGAGCAGGGCGGCGCGGTCCGGCCACGCGGCCGGCTGACCCCCGCGGGTGCGGGGAGGAGGAACGCCTCGTGAAGTGGCGCAGGCACTACTGCGGCTGACCCCCGCTCGCGCGGGGAGGAGCGCCCCCACCGCCCCGCCAACTCGAGCATCGCCGGCTGACCCCCGTTCGCACGGGGAGGAGGTGGGCCCACCACCTGCGCACCTCCTCGGCCTCGGCTGACCCCCGCATGTGCGGGGAGGAGGTCAGCGACCGCGCCCGCGAACACTTCGACGCCGGCTGACCCCCGCATGTGCGGGGAGGAGCGCCCACCGGGGAGTCCCGCCAAGGCCCCCGCCGGCTGACCCCCGCATGTGCGGGGAGGAGGTAGGTCGAGGTTATGTCGACTGAATCTCCGCCGGCTGACCCCCGCATGTGCGGGGAGGAGCGCTGGCCGCGATAACACAGGAAACCTGACCTCGGCTGACCCCCGCATGTGCGGGGAGGAGGAGACCGACGGCATGTCCACCGGCGTGATCACCGGCTGACCCCCGCATGTGCGGGGAGGAGTTCGCCACGGCCGCGCCGAGCGCGAACGCCGACGGCTGACCCCCGCATGTGCGGGGAGGAGGACCCGGAGAAGGGCGGCGCGGGACTGATCCGCGGCTGACCCCCGCATGTGCGGGGAGGAGTGGGTGGCCGGCGACGTCGGCGCCGACCGCGACGGCTGACCCCCGCATGTGCGGGGAGGAGAGCAGCTTGGCGGCGATCGGCAGCCAGGACACGGGCTGACCCCCGCATGTGCGGGGAGGAGAAGGGCGCCAGCGACGACCAGCTCCGCCAGTTCGGCTGACCCCCGCATGTGCGGGGAGGAGCAGTTCGGCGAGCTCGCCGAGGTGGTGCAGGTGGGCTGACCCCCGCATGTGCGGGGAGGAGACCCGAGAGCGTTTCGCCCGCGCGCCAGAGGGCGGCTGACCCCCGCATGTACGGGGAGGAGCACAGGACGTTCCCCCGCACGCGGCCCCGCGGCGGCTGACCCCCGCATGTGCGGGGAGGAGTGACCCTCCAGCAGTCGATGATGAAGGGCCTGCGGCTGACCCCCGCATGTGCGGGGAGGAGCTGGTACTGGGCGGCGGTGCGCTTGGGCAGCAGGAGGCTTTCTGACCTGCGGCGCAGCAGCGGCTTTGCTGTTTCTTGACTGGTCCGCCGCCCGCACCCGCGGGCGGCTGAGTGAGGAACCGAGCGAACTCCGTCGGCTGACCCCCGCGGGTGCGGGGAGGACACCACCAAGACCGCCAAGAAGAGCGTCTCCCGCGGTGACCCCCGCGGGTGCGGGGAGGACTCGCGACGATACGAGGCCGCCGACCCGGCGGCCGGCTGACCCCCGCGGGTGCGGGGAGGACCCCGGTTGTCGGCCCGGCTCATGTGTCGCCTCCGGCTGACCGCCGCGGGTGCGGGGAGGAGGCGGCGGAGTTCACCGCGACCCGCAGCCTCTCCGGCTGACCCCCGCATGTGCGGGGAGGAGGGCGGGAGGGCGGTCCTGATGGGCATCCGTTCCGGCTGACCCCCGCATGTGCGGGGAGGAGTGGACCAGCAACGCGTAGATCTCGGCGCATCGCGGCTGACCCCCGCATGTGCGGGGAGGAGCGCCCCGATGCCCGCTTCCTCGGAGCCGGAGCCGGCTGACCCCCGCGGGTGCGGGGAGGACCGGCCGGGCTGGCTCTACCCGGGCGACTACGGCGGCTGACCCCCGCGGGTGCGGGGAAGACTCCTGGACAGTGACATCAACATGGACGGACGCCGGCTGACCCCCGCAGG
Source organism: Kitasatospora sp. NPDC101155 (assembly GCF_044768305.1). Classification (NCBI taxonomy): domain Bacteria; kingdom Bacillati; phylum Actinomycetota; class Actinomycetes; order Kitasatosporales; family Streptomycetaceae; genus Kitasatospora; species Kitasatospora sp. NPDC101155. The sequence goes on from NZ_JBIWPN010000041.1 coordinate 2,931, forward strand.
TGCGGGGAGGACCGCATGTCGCGCGCCGCGTCCAGGCGGGAGGCCGGCTGACCCCCGGGTGCAGGGAGGACCACGAGAAGGCGCTCCTACTGGCGGTCAACAACGGCTGACCCCCGCGGGTGCGGGGAGGACCCGAGGCCCCGTTTCGGGCCCGGCCGCCTCTTCGGCTGACCCCCGCGGGTGCGGGGAGGAGGCCGCGATTCGCGCCGGCCGCTGAATCCCGGCTGACCCCCGCATGTGCCGGGAGGAGGGCTCAGGAGAGGGATGTCGGAGTTTCCATACTGGCTGACCCCCGCATGTGCGGGGAGGACCTGTGTTGGGTCCACCGCGCGCTGCATCGCATCGGCTGACCCCCGCGGGTGCGGGGAGGACTATCCGGCGATCGGGCCGTCGTCGTCACCCACCGGCTGACCCCGCGGGTGTGGGGAGGACGCGGAGAGGTTCACCGTGGGGCGGTTGTCCCGCGGCTGACCCCCGCGGGTGCGGGGAGGACTACTGCTCCTGGAGCTCCGTCAGCATCGGGAGCGGCTGACCCCCGCGGCTGCGGGGAGGACGAGCGGTTGTACTGGCGCCCCCTGATCGTGAGCGGCTGACCCCCCACGGGTGCGGGGAGGACGCCGACATCAACGGCGAACTCGAGGCTGGCGACGGCTGACCCCCCGCGGGCGCGGGGAGGACTTCGCGGACCCTGGGGAAGACCCTCACCGTTGCGGCTGACCCCCGCGGGTGCGGGGAGGACTCCGCCCGCCGCTTGTGCGTGAGCGTGTGCCGCGGCTGACCCCCGCGGGTACGGGGAGGACCTCATCTGTAGCGCCACGTCCGGGTAGGTGTCCGGCTGACCCCCGCAGGCGCGGGGAGGACCTTTCTGACCTGCGACGCAGGAGGGTCTTTGCGATTTCTTGACCGTGCTGCAGGGGGGATGTGATTGGCAGTTCATTGTTGTGGTGTCAAGGTGCGGTCCTCATCGTGTCACGGCGCAGGCCTCGTCGGACGGTCAAAACTGCAGATGGCTCTGCACCTGCGAGGAAGAGGCGGCGCAGTCTCCTCGGCGCCAGTGCGGCTGGCCCCCACCTGCCCGGGGAGGGGAGCCTGATTCTCCTGGCCAGAGGATTACGGCGACTGCTAGTGGGTTGATTGTCAGTGACGACTGATAGACCCTCAGTCATGATTGACAGCAGTCGTGGTGGAGTCGCGGGTTCGGTCGAGCCGGATGCCCGGTTGTGGGGTAAGCACGATGGTCTGCCGGGTGCGTATCCGGTGATCTGCCACCTCCTGGACACCGCCGCTGTGGCCGGTGCGTTGTGGGATGCGGTTCTGGGCGAGCGGGTCCGCGGGCGGGTTGCAGAGGCGGTCGGGAGTTCGGAGGAGGACGCCCGGCGGCTGGTGATGCTGTGGGCGGGGCTACACGATGTCGGGAAGATCACACCGCAGTTCCAGGGGCTAGTGAAGGGCGAGTTCGCGAAGCTGGCGGGGGAGCCCGGCTACGCGGAGGATGATGGGGCTGCGCGGCGTGCTGGGTTTCTGGCGCACGAGGCGGCGACGCACTGGGGCCTGGTGGAGTTCTTCCGGGAGTGCGGCTATCCGGCGGGCAGGCTGGTCAGGCGGTCGCCAGCGCATCAAATCGCCCAGCTGCTGGGTGGCCACCACGGGTGCTTCGCCGAATCGCTGCTGGCCAAGGAGGTCGCGAACCCCTCCGGCCACCAGCCCGGGCTGGGGACCGCGCCGGGGTGGCGGGGACAGCGGCTTGCCCACGCTTTCGCGGTCCGGCGGACGGTGGGGGCGGAAAAGGCCCTCGAGTCGGTTCTGCCGGGGCCGGTGGCGGTGGTGATCGCGGGGCTGGTCGTGGTGTCGGACTGGCTGGCCAGCCAGGCCGACGTCATTGAGCCCCGAATGCCCGGCGAGGACTGGAAAGCCTGCGACGCAGAGCTCACCGAGCACTTCCAGTCGGTCATCAAGGCGGCACCGAGGTGGGTGCGTGACGCCGGGCTCGGGCGCGCGCTCTTCCCGGACAAGCTGTTCTCTCAGCAGTTCCCGTTCCCCCCGAACGCACTGCAGGCCGACATCGCGGAGCACCTGCCCAGCCAGGTGAAGGGGCCCGGGCTGCTGCTGGTCACCGCCCCGACCGGAGACGGCAAGACCGAGACCGCCCTCCACGCGGCCTCGGTGATGGCGCGGGCCTCCGGCGCTTCCGGGGTCTACTTCGCGCTGCCGACGATGGCCACGGCGGACGCCATGTTCACCAGGGTCCGCGGGTTCGCGGAGGCAAACATCGAGGGCGACCGAGCGCTCACCCTCCTGCACAGCATGGCCTGGCTGAGCCCGGACTACGCCGCTGGCCAGGGCTCGACGGACGGGACCGCCGTGCTCGCGGACACCGAGGCCGGCCAGTGGCTGCGCACCGGGCGGCGGGGTCTGCTCGCGCCGCTCGCCAACGGCACGATCGACCAGGCGCTCACCGGAGTGCTCCCGGTCCGCTACGGATTCCTGAGGCTGTTCGGCCTCTCGGACAAGGTGCTGGTGGTGGACGAGGCACACGCCTACGGCCCGTGGATGCACAGCCTGCTGGTGCGGCTGCTGGAGTGGCTCGGGGCATTCGGCGCCCCGGTCGTGCTGCTGTCGGCGACCCTGACCGGCAAGGCGGCCTCGTCGCTCGTCGACGCCTACCGGCGCGGCGCCGGATACCACGAGCCCACAACCGTGGAGCCCTGCTACCCGGGCTGGCTCTTCGTGGACGCCAACAGTGGAACGGTGTCCGAGCCGCACAAGGTCGGCAGCAGCCGGGCCCGCACCCTGCGGATGGAGAGCCGCCGGGTGCACTGGGACGTCCGGGACGCGGACAGTGCCGCGAAGGAGCCCGGACAGCAGGGACGCCGTGCGGCGCTTCGCGAGATCCTGGCCCCGGCCACCACCGAGGGCGGCTGCGTCCTCGTCTGCTGCACCACCGTGGACGAGGCCCAGCGCACCTACCGCTATCTGCGGTCCGTCCTGCCCGAACTCGCTGCCCGGGACGGCGGCCTGCGGCTGCTCCACTCCCGCTTCCCCGCCCACGAACGGCAGCGCATCACCGCCGAGTGCGAAGCCGCCTACGGGAAGCCCGCGAACAAGGCGGCAGCGGCCGTACCACGCGAGGGCTCGATCCTGGTGGCCACCCAGATCGTCGAGCAGTCTCTCGACCTGGACTTCGACCTGATCGTCTCGGACCTCGCCCCGCTCGCGCAGCTCCTCCAGCGCGCGGGCCGCGGCAAGCGCCACGAGCGCCCCAACCGACCGGCGTGGACCGGAAAGCCCAATGAGCCGCGCATGATCGTGCTGGAGCCGCTCGACGACAAGGGCCGCGTGGCCGCACCCCGTACCTGGGGCACCGTCTACGACGCTTCCCTGCTGAGCCGCACGAGCCTGCTGCTCGAGAAGCTGCCTGGCGGCGTGATCGGTGTTCCGGGGGATGTCCAGTCGCTGATTGACGAGGTCTACGCGGACGATTTCGGGGCGGGCCTGGAGCCAGCCGCCGCGCGGGAGCTCGAGCGGGTGGACGCCGAGCGGATCGCCTCGGCCGTCGCGCAGGAACAGGTGGCGCAGCTGATGGCGATCGACGCGCCGTACGACGTCGTCGACGACCTGTTCCGGCTGAGCGAGCGAGGCCTGGGCATTTCGGAGGACCTGCTGACCACCCGTCTCGGGGCCGACAGCGGACGGGCCGTGTGCCTGTTCGAGCGCGAGGCCGGGACGTGGAGCCTGGCCCCCGATCACGACGTGCCGCTGCCCCCGGGCACCGTGGACCGGGAGGCCGTCGCACTGATCATGCGGCACACGGTGCCGTTGCCCGGCAGCTGGCTGGGCGGTCGCACCGACGAGAACGCCCCGCCGCAGTCCTGGAGTAAGCGGCCGCTGCTGGCTGGCCTGGTGCTGGTGCGCATGCGGCGTGACGGCGAGCGCTGGATAGGCCGGCTGGGCGAGCGGGAAATCGAGTACTCGGACGTGGGAATTTCCGCGAACTAGCCTCGTAAGCACCGCACTTGGCACTACGTTGATCGTGCTGGTCCCGGACGGGATGCCCGTCCGAGACCAGTGTGACCCCCGCCTGCGCGGGGACCGTTTCAGCGATGCGGCGGCTTCGTAAGCACCGCACGGCTCACCCCCGCTAGGCGCGGGGACCGCGCAGAGCCTACCCACCCTTGTGATCATCCGTACCTGCCTCGCCGGAGGCCGCATGTCATCCGCACCACCCACTTTCAACCTCGTCGACGAACCGTGGATCCCCGTCCGGTGGCTCCCCCGCGACGAGGGGGAGAATCATCCAGAGCACGGCACGGCCCTGCCGGTCGAGGTCGGGCTGCGTGAGCTCCTGCTGCACGCGCACCGGATCGAACGCATCGCGATCGGCACCGCGCCGGCTCTGTCCGCGCTGTATCGGATCCTGTACGCGCTGACCGCCCGCATGACGGGACTCGACGAGGCCGGGCCTGGGGTCTGGTCGGAACGCCGCCTCGATGTCGCGGACCGCTTGCGCTTCGACCCGACGACGGTCGCGGAGTTCACCGGACGCCTCCGCGAGCGCTTCGACTTGTTCGACCCCGTGCGCCCGTTCCTCCAGGACCCGCGCCTGGCCGGGCAGTGCGACCCGGCGAACACCGCCGGCGTCGACAAGCTCATCACCACCCGCCCCTCGGGCAACAACCACTCCTGGTTCCAGCACGTCAACAGCGCGGCTCCCGACCTGCCCACCCCGGCCGAGGCAGTCCTGCACTTGCTCGTCTGGCACTACTACGGCCCCTCCGGCCGGTGCTCCAGCCGCACCGTAGGAAGCGTCAAGGCCGCCAACAGCACGGCGGGCCCGCTGCGCAGCACGCTGTCGTACCACCCCGAGGGCGCGTCGCTGTTCGAGTCCCTGTTGGCCGGGCTTCCCGAGCCCGGCCGCGATGTGAGGCGCGGCAGTGACCTGTGTCCGTGGGAGCGTGAGGAGTTGCCCGATCCCGTTGCCGCGCCGCCGGCGCTCAAGGGTCCGTGTTCGGGGCTGACGGCCCGGTCCCAGCACGCGCTGCTGCTGGTGCCTGACGACACGGGCGGGCTGGTCCGGGACGCGTTCATCACGTGGGCCTTCCGCGACAAGATCCCGCGCGAGGGTGATCCCTACCTGATCTGGCAGACCAGCAAGGAAGGCAATGCGTATCCGCGGCCGGCCGATTCGCAGCGGGCCTTGTGGCGGGACCTGGATGCCCTGCTCCTGCAGGAACCGGCCGGCAGTGCGAAACCGCGGCGGCCCGCCGTGTTCTCGACCGCTTGGGAGGTCTCGGAGGAGCTGAGGGTGCGTGCGCTCGGCTTCGAACAGGATGGGCAGGCCAAGGACGTGCAGTTCGTGGACGCCTCGACGCCGCCCGTGCTCGGGTTCGTCGAGCGTGGCGGGGGAGCGGCGATCGCGATCGAGATCGGGCGGCTGCGTGTGCTGGGCGAGCGGTACGGCAACCGTCTCAACCGGGCGGTTAAGAAGGCCTGGGCCGGTTTCACTGACGCTCCCAAGATCCGCGACTGTACGTGGGCCGTCGACGCCGCGGCCCGCTACTGGCCGGCCGCCGAGGCCGAGTTCTGGAAGCGCCTCGATGATCGCGACTTCGACGCGGCGCCCGGGGCCTTCCGCGTCCTTGCCGAGCGGGCCTACGACACCGTCACCTACAGCGCGCTGGGAACCATGCGCGGGGCCAAGGCCGTCACGGCCGCGCGCATCGAGCTGTACGGCGGGCCCGCGAAGCAGCCCGCCAAGACCGGCGGGCCCAGCACCCGCACCACGAGCACGGAGGACACGTGAGCCACACTGCCGCCATCCCGGGGCCCGCCAAACCCGCCGACGACGAGGTCCCCCGCCCGAATGCCTCCGACGTGGTCCCCACGCTGGGACGGGCACGCGCCTTCACCACCAGGATCGACATGCGCAGCCATGAGGACGCCGGGGTGCGCGCGGCCCTGCGCCGCGGGGTGGGTAAGGACCTGGACGCCGTGCCGTTCATGCACCGCTTCGTCGCCTCCTGGCTCACCGACGAGCAGACGCGCAACCGCGACGTCCAGCGCGCTTACTACACCGTCGCGTCCCTGATCGCCGCGCAGCGCCGTGACCAGTACGCCGCGGCGAAGAACCAGGCGCAGACGAAGGACGATCCGGCAGGCGGGCCGGACCAGGACGCACCGGGCCCGCAGAACGACCCCGGCTCCGCCGCCAAGCGGAATCCTCCGCGCAGCCTGGGCCATGCGTTCGCCGACGGCGTCCTCAAAGGCGGCCAGGGAAGCGGCCTGCGAGAGACCTCCGCCGAGACCCGTCTCAACCTGCTGACCCGTCAGAGCGTCGACGGGCTGCACCGTCACCTGCCGGGCGCCGTCCGCCAGCTGCGCGAGCGGGACGTCGAGGTCGACTGGGCCCGGCTCCTCGTCGACCTCTGCCAGTGGCGGCGCCGCTCTGCAACCATCAAGCGGATCTGGCTCCAGGACTACCACCGGACCTTGCAGAAGGACGGCGAACGCCGGGCCCGCGCCCAGGACGACCACCACAGCGACGACGCCGGCGACACCGAGAACACCGACGCCTGACCACGGCTGGCCCGCACGACCACCCGTACACCCGCCTCGAAGGAGAAGAGCATGCCCGTCCCCGACCGCACCACCGCCCGCTTCCTCGACATCCACGTCGTCCAGAGCGTCCCGTTCGCCAACCTCAACCGGGACGACAACAACTCCGTCAAGACCGTCCGCTACGGCGACACCGAACGCACCCGCGTCAGCAGCCAGTCCTGGAAGCGCGCCGTCCGCGAGTACTACCAGGACAACTTCGGCGAGCAGGCCCTTCGCACCCGCCGCATCGGCGCCCGTGTCACCCGGCTCCTGCAGGACGAACACGACTGGCCCGCCGAACTCGCCCAGCGCGCCGGCCAGCACATCGCCGCCGGCAGCTCCATCAAATTCGAGACCGCCAAGGACTCGCCCGTCATCACCACCAACGCCATGGTCTACGTCCCCGAAACCGCCGTCGCCGAACTCGCCGCCCTCGCCGCGGCCCACCGCACCGACCTCGAGAACGCCAAGGACATCAAGAAGACCACCGACAAGAGCGTCCTGCCCAAGGACGCCATCGACGCCATCCTGCGCTCGCGCAACGGCATCATCAATCTCTTCGGCCGCATGCTCGCCGAAGTCGACGACGCCGGCGTCGACGGCGCCGTCCAGGTCGCCCACGCCCTCACCACCCACCCCACCGACGTCGAACTCGACTACTTCTCCGCCGTCGACGACGTCACCTCCGCCTGGGGCGACACCACCGGCAGCGCCCACATGGGCCACGCCGAGTTCAGCGCCGGTGTCTTCTACCGCTACGCCACCGTCGACCTCGCCGACCTCGCGCACAACCTCGGCGGCGACCACGCCGCCGCCCGCGAACTCGCCGCCGGCTTCGCCGAGGCCTTCATCCTCTCCCTCCCGCGCGCCAAGAAGACCGCCACCGCCCCCCACACCATCCCCGACCTCGCCCACATCGCCGTGCGCAGCGACCGCCCCCTGTCCTACGCCGCCGCCTTCGAACAGCCCGTCCTCTCCCGCGACAACGGGGGCTACGCGGCGGCCTCCCGCACCGCGCTCGCCCGCTACGCCACCGCCGCGAACAAGCTCCTCGCAGGGCGCGGTACCCTCGCCGCCGGGTGGGCCAGCCTCGAGGAGAAGGACCTCCCCGGCCTCGGCACCCGGGTCGACTCCTTCCCCGACCTCATCGACACCGCCATCGAGGCCGCCTTCGCCCCCGCCCCGGTCAAGGCCGGCGCATGAGCCCCGACGCCACCGCTGCACGGGGGCTGCTCCTGCGCCTGGCCGCGCCGCTGCAGTCCTGGGGCGAGATCAGCGAGTTCAACGAACGCGACACCGCACCGTTTCCCACCCGCTCCGGCGTCATCGGACTGCTGGCAGCCGCCCTCGGCCGCAAGCGCGGCGACGACATCAGCGACCTCACCGCCCTCTCACTGACCGTCCGCGCGGACCGGCCGGGCACCATCCTGCGCGACCTGCACACCGTCGGCGGCGGCCTGCCCGCCTCCCGCACCGTGACCACCGCGGAAGGCAAGAAGCGCTCCGGCGCCACCGCCACCCTGCTCTCCCACCGCTACTACCTCACCGACGCGGCCTTCACCGCGGTCATCACCGCCGAATCCGGTCTCCTCGACGAGTGGGCCCAAGCGCTGCAGAACCCGTACTGGCCCCCCTACCTCGGCAGGCGCTCCTGCCCGCCCGAGGGCCCACTGCTCCTCGGCCTGGTCGACGACCCCCTGCACCACCTCGTCAACCTGCCCATCGCCCGCCGCACACCCACCGACGACACCACCGTCGACCTCGTGTTCCACGGCGACCAGCCACTCGACCGGCTCGGCGAACACCCCCAGCCCGGTGAGAGCAGCGGACACACCCCCGCAGGTGAGGTGACCGACGATCCCCTCACCTTCCACCCCCGCCGCCGCGCCTACCGCTCCCGCCCCCGCTACCAGCGCACCCTCACCCTGCCCGCCGACCACTGCAAAGGCCTCGGCGCCAACTACCTCACCGCGCTCGCCGACTATCTCGGCCGGCATACGACCCGCCCCGAAAGCATCCCCGCATGAACCTGTGGCTGACCCGGATCATCCCCGACCCCCGCAGCCGCGACGCCCGCCGCGACACCGCCGGAGCCGTCGACCTGCATCACCGGATGATGTCGCTCTTCCCCGACAACCTCCCCGACCCCGAACCGCGCCGCCGGCTCGGCATCCTCTTCCGCAGCGAAGCCACGCCCGCAGGCCACCAGATCCTCCTCCAGAGCACCCAGCCACCCGACCTCAGCCGCCTCCCTTCCGGCTACGGCCAGGCCGCTACCAAAACCCTCACGCCCCTGCTGGACGCCCTCCGCCCCGGCCTCCACATCCGCTACCGCATCGCCGCCAACCCCATCCGCAAACCCGGCCGCACCACCCGCGAGCTCTACCAGCTCAAAACCATCGTGCCCCTCCAAGGCACAGCCGCCGACGACTGGTGGGCCCGGCAGGCCGAAACCAGCGGCCTGCGCCTGGGCACCCTTCACTCCAGTCCCCTGGACGCCGCCAGAGGAGCCCGGCGCAGCGACCGCAGCCAGGTCCAGCACCACAGGATCCTCTTCGAAGGCACCGCCGTCATCGCCGACGCCGACCGCCTGCGCACCCGCCTCACCGACGGCATCGGCAAGGGCAAGGCCTACGGCTGCGGCCTCCTCAGCATCGCCCCCCACCGGGAACCCGCGTGACCACCCGACGCCGTCCCGCCCGGGGAGCCGCCCGCCGGAACCTGGCGGCTCCCACCGTCGCCATGCTCCCGCGCATCGCCGACTCCCTCTCCTTCCTCTATCTCGACATCGTCCGCGTCGTCCAGGACGACACCGGCGTCTGCGCCGAAATCACCAGCGTCGACCGCGGAACCGAAACCGTCTACCTGCCTACCGCCGCCCTTGGCTGTGTCCTCCTCGGCCCCGGCACCTCCATCACCGCCAGAGCCCTCGCCACCCTCGCCCGCCACGGCACCACCGTCGTCATCGCCGGAGCCGGCGGCGTCCGGTGCTACGCCGCTGTCCTCCCTGACTCCCTCACCACGGTCTGGCTGGAACGCCAAGTCCGGGTGTGGGCCGATGACACCAGCCGCCTGGCCGTCGCCACCGCCATGTATGAGCAGCGATTCGGCCGCGGCACCGCTCCCGCGGGCAGCAACTTCGCCCAGCTCCGCGGCTTTGAAGGCGACCGGGTCAAGGCCCTCTACCGTCTACTCGCCCAGCAGCACCGCATCGGTCGCTTCCGCCGCAACTACGACCCCAAGTCCTGGGACACCCAGGACCCCGTCAACCTTGCTCTTTCCTCCGCGAACACGTGCCTTTACGGCATCGTCCACGCCGCCATCCTCGCGCTCGGCTGCTCCCCTGCGCTCGGGTTCATCCACAGCGGCAACCAGCAGGCCTTCGTCTACGACATCGCCGATCTTTACAAGGCCGAACTCACCATCCCGCTGGCCTTCTCTCTCCACTCGTCGCCGTATCCGGAAGCCGACGCCCGGCGCGGCTTTCGCGAGGGCCTGCAGCTGTTCCGGCTCCTACCGCGCATCGTCGCCGACATCCAGCGCTTGCTCGCACCAGAACAGCAGATGGCCACGCCTGACCCCGAGGAACAGCTCGTGGACCTCTGGGACCCCGTCTCAGGAGTGCTGCCCGGCGGCGTGAACTACTCGACGGAGCAGGCCCTATGACCGCCTCCCTGCAGCCTGCTGGACAGTCATGACAACAATGACCGTCCTGTCCGCAACCGCTGTCCCTGATCACGTCCGAGGAGCCCTGACCCGCTGGCTCCTCGAGGTCACCCCTCAGCTGTACGTCGGCACCATCTCCGCGAAGGTCCGCGACGAACTCTGGCACGCCGTTAGTGAATGCATCGGTAACGGAGTGGCTGTACTGGTCCACCCGGCATCCAACGAGCAAGGCTTCGTGCTTCGCACAGCGGGTGAGCAGCGACGAAAGCCCGTGGACTTCGACGGGCTCACACTGGTGGCGATGACCCGCCGGCATCACCACCAAGGTCAAGAAATCGCAAACCCCTAGAAACATTGCAGGTCGGAAAGGGTCCTCCCCGCGCGAGCGGGGGTCAGCCGGCGAACGGCCACCACCCGCGCCTCCTGCCCTCGTCCTCCCCGCGCGAGCGGGGGTCAGCCGCTCGCCGACTCACCGGGGCCCCGGTTGTGGACGTCCTCCCCGCGCGAGCGGGGGTCAGCCGGAGATGTACACCCACTTCACAGACCCTCGGCGGTCCTCCCCGCGCGAGCGGGGGTCAGCCGTCACCGAGCCCGTGAGGCCGAGGGCCTCGCGCGTCCTCCCCGCGCGAGCGGGGGTCAGCCCCGAGATCGAGTCCCTCGCCCGCAAGGCACGCCGTCCTCCCCGCGCGAGCGGGGGTCAGCCGCCGAGGACGCCTGTATCACCCTCACCATCCCCGTCCTCCCCGCGCGAGCGGGGGTCAGCCGCGAGCTCGTGTCCGCTGGGTCGACGACGAACCGTCCTCCCCGCGCGAGCGGGGGTCAGCCGTCGTGGCGGGCGACGCGCGCCAACCGCCGCCTGTCCTCCCCGCGCGAGCGGGGGTCAGCCGCCGAGACCGGCGATGGCGGCCAGGCCGTGCTGGTCCTCCCCGCGCGAGCGGGGGTCAGCCGGCCGCCGCGCGCCGCACGGCCGAGGCGAAACTGTCCTCCCCGCGCGAGCGGGGGTCAGCCGACGGCGCGCAGCGGGCCGGGCGGAACGGGGGAGTCCTCCCCGCGCGAGCGGGGGTCAGCCGGGGAACTGGATTTCCTCGACCGGCCCGTTCGCGTCCTCCCCGCGCGAGCGGGGGTCAGCCGCCGCGCAGAGCGTCGACCCCGAGGCGGCCGAGGTCCTCCCCGCGCGAGCGGGGGTCAGCCGCTCACCAGCCGGTCGGAGAGGGCTTCACGGAAGTCCTCCCCGCGCGAGCGGGGGTCAGCCGGTCCTGACGGACGCCATGCGGGCGATGGACGCGTCCTCCCCGCGCGAGCGGGGGTCAGCCGCCGTGACGGGTGCAGCCGGAGCGGCGCCGGGCGTCCTCCCCGCGCGAGCGGGGGTCAGCCGGAGTCGTCAAAGGCCCAGACCGTGGTGGTCCGTCCTCCCCGCGCGAGCGGGGGTCAGCCGTCGGCCCAGCCGTCGTCTGCCGGAATCCGTATGTCCTCCCCGCGCGAGCGGGGGTCAGCCGATTTACCGGCAGGAGGTTCCCGTCTCGGTGCTGTCCTCCCCGCGCGAGCGGGGGTCAGCCGGCGGCCGAGGCGGAGCTGCTGGGCACGGTGCTGTCCTCCCCGCGCGAGCGGGGGTCAGCCGTACCTTGATTTGCAACGTAGTTGGGCGAATGCGTCCTCCCCGCGCGAGCGGGGGTCAGCCGGCCGCCGTCGACCAGGCCGAGAAGGAGAAGGCGTCCTCCCCGCGCGAGCGGGGGTCAGCCGGCGGCCTCCTCGTCGGCGGCGTGGGCGAGCAGGTCCTCCCCGCGCGAGCGGGGGTCAGCCGGCCACCACGGCCAGCACGATGTGCCGGGCGGTGTCCTCCCCGCGCGAGCGGGGGTCAGCCGGCGATCACGGATGCCCACCGGCCTGCCGCAGCGCCGCGAGTGCGCCCACCTGGCCTCCTGGACACCGGCTCCGACTGCACGACGTGCGAGCAGCGCCTTGTCGACCGCCGTTCCACCCGCTGGGCCCTGGTCCGCGAGGCGGTCTCCGCGCTGCCGGACGGCGCCACCGCCGAGCAGCACCGCACGGCGATCGATGCGCGGCTGCACCGGCACGCGATGCTGCGCGCCGAGCAGCAGGTGGCGGGCCGCAAACGGGCCGAGCAGCGGCGGGCGGAGGCCGAGGCCCGGCGTGCCGACGAGCTGCGCGCCGAGATGCTCCGCAACCGGCCCGCCGGCGCCGACCTGTCCGGCATCCGGGCCTCCGACCTGCTCACCGTCCAGAACGCCGCCGCTGAGTACCGGGCCAGCGCCCTCGTGCTGCTGGCCCGCTCACCGGAGGCCGACGCTGAGGCCGAGCTGGCCCACGCGGCCGCGATGCGTTCCGCTCACCGTCACCCCACTCGCGGCTCGGCCCTGGCCGCTGCCGATCGGGCTGCCGAGAAGGCCCGCACCAACACCGCCCGCCACCTGCTCGTCCGCCGCCTGGGGGCCGTTGAGGCCCTGCGCACCCGCGCTGACCAGATCCGCGCGGCCGCCGCCGAGCAGGCCCGTGAGGCGGTGAACGCCTGATGCCGCAGCCCCAGACCAGCGGTGCCGACCTGGCCCGCACTGCCCTGCGCGCCGCCCGCCAGGCCTCCCGCACCAGCGGCAATGCTCCCGTCCAGCGCACCACCCGGCAGACCACGGCCGCGCCGCGGCGTGGCCCGCGCGAACCCGAGCCGATTGCGGACGTGTTCCTCGCCCTGGTCGCCGCCCACGGCTGGACCCTCGGCACCGCCGGCGGAGGCCTGCGCGACCGCTGGCCGACGATCGTCGGCCCCGACGCCGCCGCCCACTGGCACCTCGCCGGCTACGACCCCACCATCCGCCGCCTGCGCGTGGTCGCCGACTCCCCGGCCTGGGCCGCCCAGCTGCGCCTCCACCACCGCCGCATCCTCACAGACCTCGAGCAGCTGCGCCCCGGCACCGTCCGGGCCATCGACGTCCGCGTCGGCCCCGCCCCCGTGGTGCAGCACGACCAGGACCCCGACGACCGGCCCACCCGCCGTGACGACCGGCCCACCGCCCAGCCGGCCCGGCCGCCGTTGGCCGACAACACCGCCTACCAGGACCTGCGCCGCCGGATGCGCGAGGACGCCGCCGCCCGCCAGGCCGCGCTCGACGAGACCGCCGCCGAACGGGAAGCGATCCTGCGCCAGCACTACAACCGGCTGCGCGAGCCCGAGGACGCCCACCACCGCGCGATCGAGGACACCCCGGCCCCCGACGCCGACCACCACGCCCGCCAGCAGCGCGAACGCCACCGCGCCGCCCTCGCCGTCGCCCGCGCCACCCGGGCCGGGGCGATCCCACTGCGCACCGCCCGCCCAATCCCGCCGTTGACCGGAGCGGCGTAAGCCGCAACCGGCTTCGCTCATTTGGGGAAAGCCGGGACAACCGCGCGGCGGTGCGACAGGGTGGCCGCGACAACCGTCTGTCGGCCCCGCTCGGCAGGGCCCCGGAGTGTGCTGCAGATGTCCGGTTTGATCACGTGATGCCGTGGAGTCGGAGGATGGCGGCGGGGTCGGTGTGGGCGCGTCTGGCACCGGCGGCGTTGGCCCAGCCGATCGCGCGCAGGGTGCTGCGGACGATGTCGCCGAGGCCGGCCATGATGGCCGGGGCGTTGCGGGTGCGGATGGTGCGTGCGTCCTCGCCGAACACGACGTCTCGGATCCAGTGGACGCTGTTCTCGATTGTCCAGTGGTCGCGGGCCCAGGCGGCGATCTCCTCGGCGCTGGCCTGCTCGGTGGGCAGGTCGGTGACCGCGTAGACGATCTCTTCGCTCCATTTCTTCGTGCCGAGTGGGCGGCGTCGTCGGCGGATGCGGACGACCTGGCGCGCGTGGGGAAAGAGGAGGTTGTTGACGGAGGCGACCTGGACTTCGCGGATTTCCTCGCGGCCGTGGCCGCGTTCGCGGGTGCGGTGCAGGACCGGGATCTGCTTCCAGGGAAGGGACTTGAGCTGCTGGGCCAGGTGTTTCTGGTTGCCCTTGACGGACAGCAGGTAGTGGGCGCCGCGCTCCTCGACCAGGCAGCGGGCGTGCTCGCGCTGGGCGTGCAGGGCGTCCAGGGTGACCACCGCGTCCTTCAGCTCCTCGTCGGGGATGTCCTCCATCAGAGGCTGGAACTCGGGGATCTCGTTGGTCTTGGCGCCCACCTCGCGGGCGGCCGCGGTCAGCGCGTCGTGGTGGCGGACCGCGGAGAACACGTAGATCTGGGTGCCGTCCGGGCGCTTCGCCCCGCGCAGGCACTTCCCGTCCGCCGCGAACGCGACCCGACCTCGGGGCCTGGCGTCCCGTTCGGCCGCACGGTGGTGGGCCCGGCGCTGCTCGCGCTCGGGAAGTCCGTGCGGGGTGAGTCCGCTGGGGGCGGCCGACGCGTGCTGACGCGCCAAGGCGGCCAAGCGCTCGAAGCCGGCTCGTGTCAGCTCGCTCGCGTCGACTCTGCCGTATGCGTCGCGCAGGGTCTTCTCGTCGGGGCAGCGCATCCGCCCGGCCATCGGGTCGTACGGGCAGCCGAGTGCGGCGAGGGTCCGCTGGTCACAGCGGCGCGCCCACTCACCGATCGACACAAGGGAGTTGTGGCCCGCCGCTGTCATCGCGCAGACCCCGATCGCCAGCAGAGTGGCCAACCGGTAGCGCACCCCGCGCGGGTCACGCGGATCCGGAACCCGGTCCAGCGCGCGCAGGAGCCCCTCGGGCTCCACGGGATCCGGGGCGGTCGGCCCCGCGGCGAGGGAGGGCGCGTACGACGGCGCCCCGGTCATGGGAGAAGATGGAGCGACGAGCACGGCACCCTTGCAGATCTTGAGCGTAGAGAACTCCATGATCCACAAGGGGCCGTGTTCGCTTCACGCCGGGGCGCCTCCGGCGCTCACGAGATCAAACCGGAGGCCCGACCGGATGGCGCCGTGGCACGTTCCGTCAGGCATAGGCGATGCCGTCGGCCGGGAGGACTCCGGTGCGATGGTGACTACTGCGGCCTCGATTGCTTCGACCTGGCGTGCAGTCGCTCGGACTGCCGCCCATACGCTGGACGCCTTCTTTGCGGTCAGCACCCGGCCAGGCTGTCGATGAGTCCGGCAAGTTCTGTGGGCGCGTGGATGTGAGCGAGATGACCTTGTCCCGGAAGAACCTGGATGCAGGGCTGATCCAGGCGGCGCCGAATGCTTTCGAACGCCGTCCCATAGGGGCCCGAGCCGATGTTGGCCTCGCCGATGATGAGGGTGGTGTGATCCGCTCGCTGCGCCAGCATCTCCGGAGCTGGAGACGCGTTGAGTGCGGCCAGCTCCGCATGAAGCGGCTCGCTCAAACGCCGCAGCATCGACCAGCCCTGCCGATCCGCGCGCAGGGCTTCGACATGGTCACTGCGAAACCCTGAGATGTCCATGTTGACGATCTCGACGCTGCGATCCCAGTCCCGGTCATCAGCGGCAGCCGCCAGCGCGGGCAGCGCGTCGCGGGCGAAAGGGCGAATCACAGGTTCATACGCGATGACCTGCTTCACCGAATGTTCCCCTGCTGCCATCAAGGCGATCAGTCCGCCGTAGCTCCAGCCGAAGAGGGCTTCCGCGCCCTGGATCTCGTTCAGCACCGCAACCAAGTCTGCGATCTCCGTCTGGAGCGCGTAGGCGCGGGTCAGCGGGCCCGACGGTACTCGCCCGCGCCGGTTGACGACGGCGACCGACGGCCAGGCGTGGATCTCACGGGCGACGTGGCGCCAGGTGTGTGCGTCGCTCATGACTCCGGGCACCATCACGAGGCCCGGCGCATCCGCATCGCCGTAGACGTCGATCGTGACCCAGCTGTCTGGAGACACGGCCACTGTTTTCTGAATCGTTCGCTCCATAATCATATTATGGAGCGAGTGCTCTACAATGCAAGCCATGTCCACGCTGCACCCTGGCCGACCCCGCGCCTTCGACCGCGAGCAAGCCGTCCTCGCCGCAGCACGCCTCTTCTGGGAAAGCGGCTACTCGGGCACCTCGACGCGGGCCCTCACCCACGCGCTTGGGATCTCCACATCCAGCCTCTACGCCGCCTTCGGCAGCAAGGCAGGCTTGTTCGAAGAGGCGGTGAAGACCTACGCCGAGCGCTACCGCGAGATCTACCGGCAAGCCGTCGGCGAACGCGACATCCGCCTTGTCGTCGACCACATCCTGACTCACTCGGTCTACGAGTTCACCCAGCCTGCCGATCAACATCCCGGATGCCTCGTCACCAGCGCCGTGTTGGCTGACAGTGCGGAGACCATCGACGTCCGCACGTACATTGCCGATCTCCACCAGGACAACGAGCGCATACTCCTGGCCCGCGTCCAGCGAGCGGCAGAAGAGGGGCAGCTGCCCGCCGACGCCTCTGTGAGCGCGCACACCGGACTCGTCCAGGCCGTCTGGCACGGCCTGTCCGTCCAGTCCAACCTCGGTGTCCCTCGTGACGAGCTCCTTGCCGCGGCGGACCTCGCGATCCGCCAGTTCGCCAGGCGCCCGTCGGCGACTATCTCGCCCGAATCAGCGACAACCGCCAGCCCGACACCACGCGTTCAAAGTCAGTCGCAGCCCGCCTAAATGCGACATTCCTCTACTTCTCCGGGGCCCTGCCCGCTCGGCGCCGCCAGACAATCAGGAGAGAGGCAAATGTGCATGAGCGAGCAGGACTCCACAGAGACGCCTCCACCCTTGAAGCGGATCGTCTATGCGATCGGCAGCAGCGCCTCGTCGCTGGTGAAAATCGGAATCACCAAAAATCTTCCACAACGGTTGCTGCAAATTCGCACGATGTCCCCACTGCCCCTCTCAGTCACCTGGCAGCACGAGACGGAAGATCTGCAGCTCGAAAACAAGCTCCACCGACACTTCGCCGACCGTAGACGGCACGGCGAGTGGTTCGACTTCAGCGGCCTCGCCGTCGACCAGGCCCTGGACAGCGCAGTCCTCTGCCTGGAGTCCCGCCTCCCGGCGCAGCGGTCCGCCGAACCGGTGGAACGCCTTGAAGCACCGGGTCTCGACAGAAATTCCCCAGACTGCAACTGTGGCCATTCCGTTCTGCTGCACTCTGGGCCGAATGTCAAAAACGACCCGCCGTATCTTTGTGCTGCAAACGACGGGCACGGATTCGACTGCATCTGTCTCGGATACGACCCGGAACCGATGACCACGGAGAAATGGCTCAAGCTCGGGATGCGGGCAGACTATGCGGTCTATCATCCGGCTTTCCAACCCAAGGAAGTCCGGCTGACCTCACCGCTACGCCCGGCTCTGGCCCGCCTCATGCTGGGCGACCCGAGCGCCCACCCTGAGGGCCGCCGACTCGTTCTCCGGGACGTCGGCCTCTACCTCACCGCGCTCAGCCTGATCGAAGCCAACGGCTCGACCAGCGCAACCGAAATCGCCGAGGCCATCGGCGGGCATCTGTCCATCGAGACCGTCCACGCCGAGCTGGAGGCCCTCCTCGAGCAGGACCTCCTACGCACAGCGCAGCCGCCCGAGTAAGCAAGGCAACTGACTGTCGCTCTGCCGGACTATGTCGCCAGAGGTGGCCGAACCTGGCACGAGCGGCTGGTCCAGCCCCAGCGTGGGCCAGGTCGGGCCGCGACAAGGCGCTCCGCGCCGGCGGCGACCGGGGACCGACTCCCAGTGGGCCTGGAGCGGTGAGGCACGGGTGAGTGCCGCCGGCAGCCTCGTGGTCAGCCGTAGGCGGCGCTGTCCCACTCGGTGCCGGTGGCGGGTAGGGCCAGGGTGCTGTCGGGGCGGAGCCGGATGGCGACGGTCGCGCTGGGGGCCCGTTGGGGGTCCGCCCAGAATGCGGCCCATTCCCGTGCGAGCGCCTGCTGCCCGTCGTCGGCCCGGACACGGTCGTCGATCTGCTGGGCAGTGGCCTGTTCGTCGAACGGGAAGTTACGTCGGTCGGTCACGACGACCGACGCGATGGCGTGTTCAGCCAGTTGCCGCATCGCCGTCTCGGGGTCGGCGGCAGGGTCGTGCTCGGGGTAGGGGCCGCGGGGCGGGGCGTCCATGAGCAGGCGCAGGGCGAACACCGCAGTGCTGGGTACGTCCCCGGTGTCGGGGTGGACGGCGTGCAGGGCCAGGCACACCAGCTGCGGGGTCTGCTCGGTCACGCGGGCGTGCCACAGGCTTGACATGTCGTTGGTCGGCTTTCGGTCAGAGGGTGAAGGAGCCCTGGGAGATGGCCCGCGCGAGGCGGGCGATCTTCTGTGCGTCCAGGACGTTGTTGAAGGGGATCTCCTGCGGTTTGGTGGGACGTGTCGATCGCCTGGCTCCCGGCGGTGCCGCGGGAACGGGGAGCGGGAACATGGCCTGAGCGAGACCGCCTTCCACGTCGTCGACGGTGAGGTTGGCGCTGCCCCCGCTGCCCGCCAGGAACTGGTTGTGGGCGGTGGAGTTGGCTGTTCCGATCTGCTGCAGGAAAGCGTATTCGGGCTGAGTCCAGGTGGGGATGCGCGTGTAGTCAGCGAGGTCCTGGAAGCTCATGGCTGACAGCGCGACCGGCTGGCGGGGGTCGACCGGCTGGCGACTGGCGAAGGTGAACGTGGCGTTCTGCTGGAGCGTCCAGCACGGGTTCGCCTGTGTGCCGTCCAGCAGGTATTCGACGAAGCGCAGGGAGGCGGGGAAGCAGTCGGAGGCGGCTTGCTGGGCCCCGGTTCCCGCGGTCGCGTTGTAAGGATGGTAGGTGAGGGAGACGCCGCAGTAGACGTACCGGCGATTGGCGGGCGCCGCAGTGGCGTTGTGATTGCGCGCTGCGGTGACGTCCGCCTTCAGCTGGCTCTCGTGCAGGCTCTCGTAGCGCTGGTTGTCGCTCTGGGAGGCGACCACGAGGTTCTCGGCGCCGCCGTGCCCACCGGCGATGTTGTTGACGAGGTGGAAGCGGATCCAGTTGCCCTGCTGCAGGTGGCCGGCCCGCACGAGGTCCTGCAGGTAGTCCCACCCCGGCGGGTTCTGCTGGGGGGTGTTGCCCACGAGGGAGCCGTCGGTGACCATCTCCGACTCCAGGGCGCGCGGATACCCGGCCGACGAGCGGGTCTGCGTGTGGAGCAAGAACCCGACCCGGGGCGGGGCCGTGATCGGGGTGGTGGGAGGCACGGCCAGGCGCTGGACGGGCGGCGCGGTGGCGCCGGCCCGTACGCCCTCGACCGGGTCTGGCGAGGACGCGGGTCGATCCGCGACCGGCTGGTGCATCGCGCGGGTCGCGTTCGCCTCGGCTTCGCGTTCGAACCGGTCGGACGGGTCGGAGACCCGCAGCCCGTTGCCGTTGTCGGTACCGGCGACGGGGCCTTGGCGCTGCTGGATGACGTGGGTGAGCTCGTGGGCAAGGGTGTGCTTGTCAGCGCCGCCGACGCCGATGACGACGTGGCTGCCGGAGGTGTAGGCGCGGGCGCCGACCTCGGCGGCGGAGGCCTTGGCCGTGGTGTCGTCGTGGACGCGCACGTCGGAGAAGTCCGCGCCCAGGCGCGCTTCCATGTCGGTGCGGGTGGCGGTGTCCAGGGGACGCCCGCCGGTCGCCAGGACGTTGTGGACGGCGGAGCGCTGCACCGCAGCCGCCCCCTCAGCGGCCTGCTGGTGACCGCAGCCGGCGCCGTGCTCGTGCCGTTGCTGGCCGTGAAGCAGTCCGGCCCGGCGCATCATCTGCACAACGGCCGTATTGCCCACGGAGGCCTGCAGGGCGAGGATCCCCCGCGCGGAGGCCGGCACCGCCGAGGCGGTGCCGGGCGCTCGTGCGGCAGTGCGCGCGGTGGCCAACTGCTGGTCGGGTTTGTGCTCCTGCTTGTGTGGCACCGGTGCCGCCTACTATCGAAAGCCCCCTTTGTGGGGGCGGAGTGAATGAGCTGCGAACCTCCTTGAATACGGCATCCGGGCCGCCGCGACCAGAGGCGTGAGGACAGTCTTCACGGCCCCAAGGGCACGCCGGGAACCCCTTGCGGGCAACCTGGCCGCCGCCCGCGAGCGCTCCGCCACCTCCTGGTCCCACCTGAGCCGCCACCTCGGCGCTGCCCTGCCCGACCTCCACCCCGACGACCGGATCCAGGTCCTGCTCCGGGTAGAAGACACCACCGCAGCCGGTGACCTGTTTTTACCGGGGTGAAGTAGAGCCACGGCTTCGGCCTGTTGGGGAGCCAGCGGTTCTTCGGTGAGATTGAGAGCCAGTCGGTGTGATGGTGTGGAACATGCCGCTTTCGGAGTAATCGCGGGGGCTTGCGCCGTTCGGCCGTCACGCTGTGCCTGTTGATCACGGTCCAGGTCAGGGAGACCGCTGGTGCACAGGTCACGTGAGTGGCTATTCGAGAGGATCCGCCGGGCCCAGCGCGAGCAGGGGCTGTCGGGGCGGGAGCTCGCTGCGCGGTTCAAGGTGTCGCGGAACACGGTGAAGAAGGCGTTGGAGTCGCCGGTGCCGCCGAAACGCAAGGCGCCGCCGCCGCGCAAGAGCGTGCTGGAGCCGGTGAAGGGCTTCATCGACGCGATGCTGCGCGAGGACTTGGACGCTCCGGCGAAGCAGAAGCACACGATCCCGCGGATCATGGAGCGTCTGGCCGCGGAGCACGACTTCGAGCTGGGTCGGCAGACCACGGTGTGGGAGTACGTGAGGAAGCGGCGCCCCGAGATCAAGGCGGAGGCGTTGGAAGGCCGCCGACACCTGGACGGGATGGTCCCCCAGGCGAAAAGGCCGGGCGAGGAGGCAGAGGTCGACTTCGCGGACTTCTGGCTGGACCTGGCCGGGCAGCGACGCAAGTGCGTGCTGTTCACGCTGCGGCTGTCCTGCTCGGGCAAGGCCGTGCACCGACCCGTTGACCGCACTATCGGCGTGTCCTACGTGTTGGCTCGGTGAGGGCGAGGAGTCTCCGTTCGGGATGTTCCCGACGAGACGGAGACGTGATGGATCACGCTGCGGTGACGGCGGAACGCGAGGTGACTGGGCTGGTGGTGGCCCGGGTCGGCAGAGTGGAGGCGACCGGTGCCGCCACGCTGCCCTGGGTGGTTCTCGACGGGGCGGGCCAGCCGATCACGTCGGCAAACGAGTTCCTGCGGGAGTTGCTGGCCTGCGGCAACACTCCAGCTTCCTGCCGTTCCTATGCCTTTGACCTGCTGCGATGGTTCCGCTTCCTCGCGGCAGTGGATGTGGAATGGAGCCGTGCGAAACGAGTGGACGTACGCGACTTCGTCCTTTGGCTGCGGACGTGCCACAACCCGGCGCGGGACCGGAACCGACCGGATGCACCCGTGCCGGGATCGCTGAACGCGCGCACTGGCAAGCCGTACCTGAGGTCGGGCTACGCCCCGGCAACCATCAACCACGCGGTGTCGGTGCTGGCGGCGTTCTACGACCACCATCTGCAAACCGGGCAGGGTCCCGTCGTCTCCCCGGTGCCGCCGCAGTCCCGTGACGGACGCCGGCTGGACGCGCATCACAACCCGTTGGAGCCGTTTCGGCTGCACCGTCGTGGCGCCTACCGGCAGAAGCAGGCCCACCGCGAGCCCCGTGCTGTCCCCGACGATGTCGTCGAAGACCTGTTCACCTCACTGGGCTGTCACCGCGACCGGGCACTGTTCTCCATGTTCTTGTCCAGCGGCGCACGGGCCGCCGAGATGCTGGGCATGACGATCGGCGACATCCACCCGGGCGAGGGCCGGATCTACGTGCAGACCAAGGGCTTGGGCGGGGTGAAGGAAGCATGCCCAGCCTCCCCGGAAGCCTTCGCCTGGCTGGCCCTCTACCTCGGTGACCTGGCCCAGGACGGCCACCGGCCCGCCCCGGACGAGCCGGTGTGGTGGACCCTGCGCGGACAGACGCGCCCGCTGACCTACACCGCACTGCGAGCGGTGCTCAATCGGATCAACTCCCGGATCGGGGCGAACGTAACGCTGCACGACCTGCGGCACACCCTGTGTCTGCGCTTGATCGAAGACCCGGCCATCACCCTGGTCGACGCTCAGCAGGTGATGCGCCACCGGCGCATCACCACGACCAGCACCTACCTGCGGCCCAGGATCGATGAGGTCATCACCAAGGTCCACGAGCACTACACGCGGCCCAAGCCGCCACCGCGGCCGCTGACCGGCTGGACGTATGACCCGGACGACCTCGCCGACGTCTTCGGGAGCCGCTGATGGCCCGGCACGGCCGCGTCGCCCGCACGCCGGTCAGCCCACGCGACCCCGCCCTCCTCACCACCGTGCTGCCCGAACCAAGGAGCACGACCCGGGGCAGCGGCCGGGAAGCGGCGCATCGCGATGAACTCGCCCGCCTGGCCGAGAGGCTGCTGAGAGAGCCGACCGCTCGCAACCTATGGCGTCAGCAGCTCTCACTGACCCGCATCTTCGACTGGCTGGAGGGATTCCCGGCCGACACCTGGCAAGACCGATGGCTGCTGAGCGGTTCCGACGGACTGGGCTCCGGCTGGGGACCGCAGGGGCTCAGCGCGGGCACCCGGTCGCGGTTCACCGCTGGTCTCGGCACCTTGATCGTCCTCCGGGCGATCCGGCCCTCCTACGCGTGGCTCTTCGGCAGCCGCCTCCTGGGCGTCTACGACGCCTACCGTCGCCACAACCAACCGGCGCTGTTCGCCGAACTCACAGAGCGCGCCGGCGGACAGCGCTGCGACGAGCACGCGACCGAAGCCCTGAACGTGCTCACCCGCATGAGTATCGTCACCGGCAAGGACCTGCTGGCCTTCGACCTGGAGGACCTCACCGACTACGCCCGGGCCCGTCGGGACAACGGCCGGACGGTGACGGCCCTGGCCCTCGCCTACGACATCCTTCACGCCGTCGGCGGTCTCAAGGACTCGCCACCGACCCTGCGCGAGGCCCAGGCCCGCGGCCAGCTCACCCCCGCAGAGCTGATCGACCGCCACCCGATCGCCAATCGCGCGGTCCGCGACGTGCTCGTCCACTACATCGCCGAGCGATCCGCAGTCCTGGACTACGGCTCCCTGGTCAATCACGCCCAGATGCTGGCCGACCTGTTCTGGGGCGACCTGCAACGCCACCACCCAGCGATCTCCTCGTTCAACCTGCCCGACGAGGTGGCCCAGGCATGGAAGCAGCGCGTCCGGGTCCTGCCCGACGGGCGACCGCGCCGCACCGCCCACGCCGTGTTCCTGGCCGTCCGCTCCTTCTACCTGGACCTCTCGCAGTGGGCGATGGAAGACCCGGCCCGCTGGGCGACCTGGGCCGCACCCTGCCCGATCAGCGAAGCCGACATCCGCGGCTACATCAAGGAGACCCGTCACCGACAGGCACGGATGCAGCAGCGCACCCGCACCCTGGTCCCTGTCCTGCCGCAACTCGTCCGCGCTGCCGAGGCTCGGCTGCAGCACGCCACGCTCCTGCTACAGGCAGTCCGCTCCACGAAGCCGGGTGAGGAGTTCACCGTTGAGGGCTCGCGCTATCGACGCACCGGCCGCAACGGCAGCCACTGGCGCCCCACCGCACTGTTCCTCGCCCCCGTCGACGAGCCCGGTCCCCGCTTCGATGCCGAATGCGAGGAGAACAACGCGTTCTGGACCTGGGCGAGCATCGAGGTCCTGCGACGCACCGGGGCCAGGATCGAGGAACTCCTGGAGCTCACCCACCTGAGTCTGCGTCAGTACCAAGCTCCCACCGGCGAGACGGTGCCTCTGCTGCAGATCAGCCCATCCAAGACCGACCGAGAGCGCGTCATCCCCGCCGACCCGGACCTCGTCGCAGTCCTCGCCCGGATCATTCGCCGTATCAAAGGCACCGGGGAGCGGGTGCCGCTGCTGACCCGGTACGACGGCTACGAGCGGGTCTTCGGCCCACCGATGCCCCACCTGTTCCAGTGCCCCTCCCAGCACCGGCTCCAGGTCATCTCCCCCAACCGGATCCGCGAGCTCCTCACCGACCATGCGCTACGGGCTGGCATCGTCGACGTCGACGGGACACCGCTGAGGTTCACGCCGCACGACTTCCGCAGAATCTTCTCGACCGAGACGGTCAACGGCGGCTTGCCGATCCATATCGCCGCAAAGGTCCTTGGCCACCTCGATCTCAACACCACTCAGGCCTACGTCGCGGTCTATCCCGAGGAAGTCGTCCGCCACTACCGGCAGTTCATCGACCAGCGCCGGAGCCACCGTCCCGGCGAGGAGTACCGCGAGCCCAGCGGAGCCGAGTGGCAGGACTTCCGTGACCACTTCAGCCTCCGGAAGGTTGCCCTCGGCACCTGCGACCGGCCCTACGGGACCCCGTGCCAGCATGAAAGCGCCTGCGTCAGGTGCCCCATGCTCCGCCTGGACCTGGCCCAGGAGCCCCGGCTGCTGGAGATCGAGGCCAACACGCGCGAGCGCCTCGGGGAGGCCCAGCGGATGCAGTGGCTCGGTGAGGTCGCCGGGCTGCAGGAGAGCCTGCGGCACATCGCCGTCAAGAAGCAGCAGGCCGAACGCCTACGGGCACAAGCAGGGCGGGGAGAGAGCGGACCCGGCTCCCTCAGCTGAACAATCACATTGACCAGCGTGGGCGAGATAGAGATCGTGAGCCCATGACGGACAGCACATGGCTCAACCGCGATCACCAGCTCATCCCCGGCAAGGAGGTCTTTCGCAGCGAGCGCAGGTTCCACCTCTTGGCCTACACGGCGAGCCACGGCCAGCTCCTGATGCGGAGCATCGGCCGGCCCGACGAGCCCGGCGAGCCCGAGACAACGATTGACGTGCTCTTCAAGCCCGCCGCCGTGGTGAAGATCCGTGACGACTACCGCGGCTTGGCGATCAGATGCGCGACCGCGGCCGAGAGCGAGCAGGTCAAGACCGACCACGCCAGCGTGTCCTTCAGCCGGGACGATCGCGTCTTCGTTCTGGAGAGCCAGGGTGAGTCCGACTACGTGGTCGCCATGGCCGTCGGTTGGAGGGAAGGGGTGCTCGGCCGCACGCAACAGAGCTTCTTCAACGACTTCTACCCCGACAGGCCGATCTGGCCCAGCCAGCCGCTCTCCGGGGTCGACGCTGGCCTCAACATCGCCTCGTCCCAGGAGCTCATCGACGCACTGCTGGCTGAGGACAACGCCGCGGTCCGCCGCGAGCGTCACCGCCGCGTCTACGTCGTTATGACGCGGGTGATCCGCCCCGACGGGCCCGACGTCACCGGAGCGGGCGTCTTTCTGACCAGAGCCGACGCCGAGGACGCCCTGGCCGTGATCACCGCGAAGTCAGTCCACTGCTGGATTGAAGAGCTCCCGATCGCGATCTGACCAGGATCCGCTCAGGCGCTGTCGGCGTACGAGTTGAAGTGCAGAGGCAAGTACGAGTGATCGTGCAGAGCTGTCTGCAGAACGCGGTCCTATGCTTCCTGGCCGTAAGGCATGATCGCGGGTATGGCAGAAGCAAATCTGGATCAGCTGGCACAGTTGTGGGATGAGTTCAGGGCCATGCCCTTTCCCCGGGGCTTCTACCTGCGAGAGCCCGAGGGTGAGTGCATGGTGATGATGGACTCGACGCTCGCTGGCTGTATCTCGTCGGCCTTGGACGGCCCTCTGGATGACCGGAACCGAGACATCCTGCAGGGACGCATAACAGTCCTTGGAACGATCCTTCCGTCCATCGCCGATGACGAGTACGCCACCGAGTACTTCACGCACTTGCATGGGACTGCCGTGCTGGCCGCTGAGGTCGATGGGGATCGAAGCAAGTAGTGCTGGTCAGACCGGTCAGGCGACCCCACCTACCGGCTCAAGAACCGCCTCACCGCCATCGAAGGCGGGGCTGGCATCGCCTGACCACGCTCCCGTTGGTCTCGCTCCTGGCGATCAGCGGGGTGTTGTCTCAACTGACACTCGAACTGAACGATGTCGGAGCCGGGCGGCTATGAGTTCCATTTCGACCAGCGTCCCCACCAGCCCGGTTGTCGCCAACTCATCTGCCAGGGTCCTTGCCTGCACGAGTGTCAGGTCATGCACCTCTCGAAGAGCACGCAGGACAGCCACCGGACTTGCCTCGGGCTCTGTCAGCCGGAGCCGAGCAGGTCCGTGTTCGGCCAAGAGCGCCTGACGGATCTCCTCTGGGGTCTCACGGCCGCTGTCCTGCTCGCACCACCCGACGGGGCATGTCCGGCAGGCCCCTTCAGTTCCCCACCACAGGCGCCCACGGTCGACGAACTGGCCGATGTTTCGAATCAGCACACCGCCGCAGGCCTCACACGGCGCTGCGATATTCACGCCCTGGCTGATCACCTTGCTCCTCGTTGTCGGCCCCGACCCTGGATGATCAAGCAGATTCTCTCAGGCAATCAGCCTGATGCACTCTGCACGTTCATCCGTACCTGGCTCTGCACGTTCGTAAGTACGCCGACGGGCGCCCTCGATAGTGCAGAGAAGCGTCTATGCGACCGCGTCCCAGGAGGCGTTCCTGGAAGGGCACGTGGAGGCGTTCACGGTGCTGGGCGGGGTGCCGTCGGTGCACATCCGCTACGACAACTTGAAGCCGGCGGTCAAGCAGGTGCTGTTCGGCCGCTCCCGGCTGGAATCGGCCAGGTGGGCGTCGTTCAAGTCCTGGTACCAGTTCTCGGCGTTCTACTGCGCGCCGGGCGAGGACGGTGCCCACGAGAAGGGGGGGTGGAGCACGAGGGCGGGCGGTTCCGCCGCAAGCACCTGGTCCCGCCGCCGCAGGTGGAGTCGCTGGCGGAGCTGAACGAGCGCCTGGCTGCGATCGACATCGCCGAGGACGCCCGGCACATCCACGGCCGGCCGACCTCGATCGGGTTCGACTTCGAGGCCGAGCGCGAGCGGCTGCGGTCGCTGCCGGCGGACGACTACGACTGCGGGATCGACCTGACGCCGGTGGTCGCGCGCAACTCCCGGATCACGGTGAGGCAGTGCTACTACTCGGTGCCGGCGAAGTTCATCGGCGCGAAGGTCCGCGTCAAGCTGCGGGCGAACGAGTTGTGGGTGTTCGACGGACGCAAGGTCGTCGCCCGCCACCCGCGCCTGACGCGCCGCTACACCTACCACGACTTCCTGGACCACTACCTGGAGATCCTGCTGGTCAAGCCCGGCGCGTTCGCCGGAGCCTCGGCGCTCGCGCAGGCCCGCGCGGAAGGCGGCTTCACCAAGGTCCACGAGGCGTTCTGGGCGGCGGCGAAGAACAAGGCCGGTGACCGTGAGGGCACTCGGATGCTGATCGAGGTCCTGCTGCTGCACCGCCAGCTCCCGGCCGAGGCCCTGGTCACGGCGATGGAGACCTGCCTGCGGGTCGGGTCGGTGAGCACGGACATGGTCGCGATCGAGGCCCGCAAGGCGATGGAGGGCACCGACGCGGACGACGCCGAGCTCCTGGCCGGCCCCGACGAGGCGGCGACGGACGACTCCACTGCCACCACCGCGGACGGCGGGGCCCGGGTGATCTCCCTGCATGCCCGCCGCCTGCCGCCCGACCCGCGCCAGGCACTGCCCGACATGAGCAAGTACGACCGGCTGCTGAATCCGGTCGCCGGCCGCGACAGCCAGACCCAGAAAGGCCACGGCGCATGAGCCCGATCACCGTCACCGACCAGGACGACGAGCAGGACACCGGCAAGGTCCCCGGCCGCAGGATGTCGCTGCCCGGCGACCCGGAGGACATGCTCATCGACGAGGCATGCCGGGAGCTTCGCCTGCCCGCGTTCCGCGAGCGGTTCATCGACCTGGCCGGCACCGCCCGGCGCGAGCAGGCCACCTACAAGCAGTTCCTGCTGGACGTGCTGCAGGTCGAGCTCGCCGACCGGGACCTGCGCCGCCAGCAGCGGCTGCTGCGGCTGGCCCGCTTCCCACGGCCCAAGCGGCTGGAGGACTTCGACTTCGAGAAGAACCCGAACGTCACCCCCGAGGTCGTCGCGGACCTCAAATCCCCGACCTGGGTCCGCGAGGGCCGGCCGCTGGTGCTGATCGGCGACTCTGGCACCGGCAAGTCCCACCTGCTGATCGGCATCGGCACCGCGATCGCCGAGACCGGCCTGTCGGTCCGCTACACCACCACCAGCGCGCTGGTGAACGAGCTCGCCGAGGCCGACGCGAGCCGCCGCCTGTCCTCCGTGATCGCCCGCTACAGCAAGATCGACCTTTTGTGCCTGGACGAGTTCGGCTACCTCAACCTGGACCGCAAGGGCGCCAAGCTGCTGTTCCAGATCTTCACCGAGCGCGAGGAGCGCAAGGCCACCGCGGTCGCCACGAACTCACCCTTCACCGAGTGGGACAAGACCTTCGGCGACGCCCGCCTCTGCGCGGCCATCGCCGACCGGATCACCTTCCGCTGCACCCTCATCCAGACCGGCACCGAGTCCTACCGCTACCAAGCCACCCAAGAATCCCTCTTCCCGGCAACGAAGTGACGACCCAGCAGCCCTGAAACACACGCCCCTGTCGGAGCCAGCCGAGCGTGGACCGTGGCCGCGGTGGGCACGCCCTGGCCACTGAACTACGGTCTCTGGCTATGAACACTGAAGCCTGGTTGGCAGACACCCGGACCTCCTACGACACCGTCGCCACCAGCTATGCGGACCAGGTGCGCGACCTCCTGGACCAGACGCCCTACGAGCGCACGGCCCTGACGCTGTTCGCCGACTTTGTGCAGGCCAGCGGCGGGGGGCCAGTCGCGGACGTGGGATGCGGGTCGGGGAGGATTACGGCCTACCTGCGTGACCTGGGCGTGGACACGTTCGGGATCGATTTGTCGCCCGCGATGATCGAGGTGGCTCGGCGTGATCATCCCGGCCTACGGTTCGAGGTCGGTTCCATGACGGATCTCAACCTCGCCGACGCCTCGATGGCGGGCCTGGTCGCCTGGTACTCGCTGATCCACGTCCCTGACGACGAGATCGGCTCGGTCTTCACGCACTTCCGGCGGGTGTTGCGGCCCAGTGCTCCACTGCTACTCAGCTTCCACGTCGGTGATGAGTCACAGCTGAAGACGCAGGGCTACGGCGGCCACCCGATGAAGACCTACGTCCATCGCCGCCAGCCTGGCCAGGTGGCCGCCTGGCTCAACGATGCCGGCTTCGCGGTCGAGGCGCAGATGACGCTCAGCTCAGCCGAGAGCCCGCTCGGAGCAATTCTCTTCGCGCGCCGCCAGCCCGATGCCCAGTAGGGCCATAGCTCGACTCGTTCTTGCAGATCGCCTGCACAACCAGGTGCGGGCCCGTGGCCGCGACTTGTCAGGGAGGCGACCCGGGCCCGCGATCACAAGCTACCGACGCTCCGGCCCCGGCCCTTACGGACACTCCGCCCGGCGCACCAGGTCACCCGATCAGTGGCTCCCAATCTCGCCGGAATGGCTCCCGAACTCGACGGAGAACACCCGCCACGGTCGAGTACGTCACCGCCACGAACGGCCTAGACCCGGCTCCCGTTCACGCCGAAGCGATGGCTCTCATATGACCCGACAAAATCACGGTGACCCGCTGCTCTCCTCCCTGCTCGCCGCCAGCGACACCCAGCACCCGGCCCTCTACCGCGAGGTGGCAGCCCGCCTCGGCCACCAGGTTCCTGCTGGCGCCAACGAGACCCGCGCACACTGGCAGACCGAAGTCCTCCGCCTGCACCAGCAGTTCCGACACCGCTGAACCATAGTGGGCGGCCCCGGGGCTGGCTGGCCCGGGACAATGGAGTGCGTGAGCGTTGCCGCTGTCGAGCAGCACGTCGGGCCGTGGACCGTGGACGACGTCCTGGCCCTGCCCGAGGACACCCATCACCGGATCGAACTCCTCGGGGGAGCCCTCCTGCTGACTCCCCACCCCGAGGTCCCCCACCAGCGCGCCAGCTCCCGCCTGGCCGTGCTCCTGAACACTGCCATCGAGGCCTGCGCCGCTCCGGTCGAGGTGCTGACGGCGATCAACCTGCTCGTCCCGGACGGACTGCTGATCCCGGACCTGGTGGTCGCCGACGTCGCCGCGGCCGCCACGGCTGGCCTCACCCTTCGCGCCAGCGACGTCCTGGTCGCGATTGAGGTCACCGCCCCGTCCACGCGCGTGGCCGCCACCGTGCTCAAGCCCGCCATGTACGCCGCCGCCGGCATCCCGCACTACTGGCGCCTCGAACTCGACCCCGCCCCACGCCTCCACCTCGGCCACCTGGAGGACGGCGTCTACGTCGACCGGCTCGTCCAGGCCGGCGAGACCACCCAGCTCACCGACCCGTTCCGGCTCGATCTGGATCCTGCGGTGCTGCGCCGTAGTCCCAGGCACTGATGAGCTTCACGTACATGTGACGTGACCCTGGGATCACGTCACATGTACGTGAAGGCGGGTTCCACTACCCAGTGCGGGGATGGACTCATGGTCCATTTCCGGGATTGTGGTGCCCCCAAGATGGACCATGAGTCCATCCCCGCCCCTTCGCTCTTCCCCACCCCTGCAACGCGCGCCGCCTGCCCTGCCGGCCAAGCCGGGAACGGGCGGCAACTGCGAACCGATGCGGACCGCGGCCGTGTGGGTGGCTGGGCGCGGCGTGCTCCGCCCCCGCACCCGTGGCCAGCGCCAAGGGCTGCGCTGGACCAGCCCCTGCCGCCTGCCCTGCGCCGCCGGATCCGTCGCCAGGGCCGTAGCCGGCCCCGCCGTCGGCCCGTCGCCGCACCGGTCACGCCGAAGACGGCGTGACACTGGGCAGTTGCCATCGAGAAGGTGGCCGATGCCCGTATGAGGTGGGGCCACCTGACGATCCGGCCTGCACTGAGTACCGCGACCTGCCTACCCACCGAGCGGTGGCCGACGTCACCACCCACCTGACGAGCACCGTGCTGCCCAACCTGACTACCTGGAGCAATGCCTGGAACCATCCGCAGCCAGCACCAAGGCACTGGACAGCGGCGCCCCCGAACCGCAGGGACGGACAGCGCCGTCGGAGAGCGAGTAGGCATGGAAAGGGCCCCCTGGGGCCCGGGTCCGGCGGCAGCCGGACTTCCGTGACTGGCGCAGTGACCTCCGCTGGTGAGGTCAGCAGGCCCACATGCCCACATTGGTGCCTGGCCCGGGTGGCGGCAGCGGCAGGGGAAGCCAGCCCTCCGGAGGCGACCTGCGGTAGGACGGGGCGGGCCCTTTTTATGTAAGAGGGAAGTCCGGCAATCATGCCTCTGACCTGCAAGCTTGGAAAATCAAAGGTATGGCTACGCCGACACTTTGGGTGTCTTGGGGTCACTGAACGCGGACATTCAGGCCCAATGTTTCGCACCATTGCGAATCATTGGGTCGACGTGGTGTGACGCCGCGGGGACGTCCGCATGATCATCCGACCTGGCCAGGTGATTCTTCCTCGTCGGAAGCTCGGCCATCGCCGCGACACGTGTTTCGCACCCACACGCAGGATTCTTCGCACTGCTGCGAAGAACGTGTAGCGTGACGTCGACACGAGCAAAGGATCACGGTCTTGGCACAGGCAGAGCGCGACAGCACCCGCAGGCAGGCGCCCCAGCGCACCCGCCAGCCGAGACTTCAGCCCGCCGGTCCCCAGCACCAGCGTGATCTCGCCGCCGAGATCGTCCGCGGATACGCCGGCCACCTCCCCGACGGCATCTACGAAGCCCGGACCCGGTTCTACCGCCGCGCCCCCCACGAAGTCCTCGGCTCCGACGGCTACGCCCTCCTAAGCCGCTACTTCGCCCGCTACGTCCTCCCCCAGGCGCTCATGTCCGGCGAGATGACCAAACTCCAGTGCGCCGTGCTGTCGAACATCGTCGGCCGGGCCGAGCGCGGCGTCTGCCACGCCATCCAGCGCGAGATCGCCGACGAGATCGGCACCAGCCGCTCGAGCGTCAGCCCCGCCCTCAAGCACCTGGCCACGCGCAACTACATCCGCAGCATCGGTCGGGGGATCTGGCAGCTCAACCCGCTCATCGCGTACAAAGGCAACGGGGACGAGCAGCAGGCGTTCTTGGCCGAACTCCGGGCGCTTGCCCTGGAAAACGGATTCCCTGACATCATCGGATTGGAAGCCGTCCAGAACGGGGACAAGGAGTCGCCAGCATGCTGATGGTCACTGACCTGTTCGGGATGCTGCGGCGCCTCGAACTCACCCCCACCGCGACGAACGTCCTGTCCGTCATGGTCGAGCGGCAGAACCCCGGCGGCGCCGTGCCAATCACCCAGCAGGACATCGCTGAGGAACTGCAGATCCTCCCCTCCGTTGTCAGCCGTGGGATGACCCTCCTCGTCGAGCGCGGCCTCGTCTTGCGCAAGGGCTACCGCTACCGCCTCCACCCCGCCATCGCCGGCTACAGCTCCGAACTTGAGATGCAAGCCGCCATGGCCCGCGCCGCACGCGAAGGCGTCCCGCCCATCCTGATCCCCGACTACCAAGCCACCCCGCCGAAGGCCGGCCGCTCCCGGCTGCGTGCGGTCGGCTAACCCCTACGAACCTGTGGGCGCCCCGCACTACGGTGACTGCAGATAGTCAGACCGTAGGGCGATTGGGGGGCTGGTGCAGCCAGCAGCGGAGTTCGTCTACCTGATCACTGCCGCAGACAGCCGGACCGCGAAGATCGGCCGCAGCACCGATCCGGAAGGGCGACTGGCAGCGCTTCAAGCGGGTTCTCCGGTCCAGCTGCTACTTGCCGCGACTTATCCGGGAGGGCCGCGACTGGAGCGGCATCTCCACAAGGAGTTCGACAGGTACAGGATCCACGGGGAGTGGTTCGACTTCGGCGACCAGGACCCCGTCGCTGAAGTCACCGCGGCGGCCGAAGCGTACGAACCCGAGCCAGGGCATGAAGACCGAGCAGGACGATACCGGGATGCCGGACCCCCGCTCCACACGCTGGCTCTCACCGGCGGCGAGTGGGCCACCATCGACTGGATACGCGAGCACGGTGGAGCGCAGACGCCCATCCGGGTTGCACCCGACGTCGTGGCGCCTGAAATCCTCGCCAGCACCACGACCGTCAAGGTCGCCCTCGCCCGCCTCGTCGGGCTCAACATTCTCCTCAAGACGAGCCCACGTAGCGGTACCTACCAGCTCAACCCCCGCCGGTTCTGGGAGGGCAGCAGCGCCGCCCAGTCCGCTGCGTGCCGCCAGGTGAACGCGCCGCCCATCGCACCAGACGAGAAGGCCCGCACGGTGACCGCACGACAGCGGTAGCGCTACGAAGGCCAGCTCGCCAACCTCGCATCAGCGCGTAGCGGACGAGACTTGCGGCGGCCCGGGCAATCGCCTGGGCCGTCTTCGTTGGCCCTGCCAGTAGGGCCAAAGCACTACCACCCGTGATAGTGGTCTGGCCCTACCAGCAGGGCCAGACTGCGAGGTGCGTGCGGCGGCGCGGCTTCCGCCAGGCGCCCGTTACCGCCAGCGGTAGCGGGATTGTCCCCGCAGGCTTGTGGCCGCCCCAGCCGGACGGCAGTGAGTGGTAGTTGTGGCTTGACCGCTTTGTTCTGGGGATCTGAAACAAGGGCCAGCCTCGGCCCTGGTAGCCAGGGCCAAACCGCTACCACCGGTGATAGCGGTTTGGCCTACCCGGCCTCGTCCCGGGCTGCGAGACTGGTGATCATGACCGACCGTCGCCCTCTCGCGCTGCCTGCCTTCTCCGAGTCCGCCACCGACGCGCCCCTGCCTGCCCAGTCCGGCGGGCGCCGGCTGCTGCCGGTCGAACAGGGCGCCGACTTCCGCCAGCCGCCCGGCGAGACCGTGGCCGGGCCCGCACCAGCCCGGCGCCGCCTCTCGCCCGGCGGTCTGACCTTCTCCGACCCGGACCGCCAGATCTGACCACTCTGCCGCAGGTTGCTGACCTGCGGCGGTTGAAAATCGTCCCTCAAATGAGGGCCTAAAAGTCGAAGGTCACGGCTAATTCGCTACCGAGCCGTCACCGGCCGATCCGGACTGCCCGAAACCAGGCGGTAGAGGGCCAGTTTGCACTATCCCCGCATTGTCCAGAAGCCTGGGCAACGGATGGCCGGTCCGTGCTTCAATCTCGTTCTGGAGGAGGCGTCCAAGTGCGTCACGGGTGTTCTGGGCCTGGCACTCGATATCACCGAGATCGGAAGTCGAGAGACCCAGCACAACTCCTCGCAATTGCCGGGTAATCTCCCACATTCCTGCGATGATGGGAGCGTCCCGCTCTACGCCACCGGACAGCGCCCGGGAAAGCTCGACCCCAGGCCGCGCGAGATCGGTCACGGCGACGGTCACCGCGTCCATTGTCGCCTCAGTGGCCCGGTCAAAATCAGCAATGTCGACAGCCCTGCCTGCCCGGAGATCCTGGACGGTACGGTTCACCACCCGAAGCCACGTGTGCCCGGCCTGCCGCGCCTTCGCCACCGTGGTGTGAGCGTCACTGCTCTGCTGCGTGTTGTCTCGGCGTCTTTCCAGCGACACCGGACCGTACACCGCGGCGATTGTTCCCAGGGCCGCCCCACCGAGGCCGCTAATCATACTGAACACTATCGTCGCATCCACCACAGCGCTCAGTGTGCCTCAGAAGCGCACTCTCCGAAGCGATATACCAAATTGATCACTCGCGGTGACGCTCAGCCCGCGCCACCGAGGAATACGCGACTCATCAACATGAGAGCCCACCAGTCAAGTCCCCGCCTCTGGCCTGCGGGGCTGCCAGCCGTCCATCGCTCGGACGGGGCGATTTGTACATTGCCCCGCCAGGGACCTTGGCCCGGTGGCATTGGTCGCTACGGGCCCGCTTGCACGATGCCGAGGCGTCCCTCCATAGCCTCGGCATGCCGGGCGCGGGCCACCTCCCGCAGGGATTCCTGCATGGCCTCCCGGCCTCGACCTCGGGTCTTCAGAGCGTGGCAGTTGGGGCAGAGGGCGATCATGTTGGCGGGGTGGTCTTCTCCACCGTCGGCCAATCCGATGA
The DNA here is from genome assembly GCF_044768305.1 of Kitasatospora sp. NPDC101155. Classification (NCBI taxonomy): domain Bacteria; kingdom Bacillati; phylum Actinomycetota; class Actinomycetes; order Kitasatosporales; family Streptomycetaceae; genus Kitasatospora; species Kitasatospora sp. NPDC101155. The sequence goes on from NZ_JBIWPN010000041.1 coordinate 37,981, forward strand.
TGTGGTCGACCTCCACGATCGGATCCCCGTCGTCGGTCGTCGCCCGAAACCCCGGACTGAGGCACGCCGGGTTCTCACAGCAGCGCTCGGACCGGGCGACGACCAGTGCACGCGCGACGGGCGAGCGGACCGGGCGCAGTACAACGGCAGCGCGGCGACGCCGGGAACGCTCGGCCTGGGTGTACTCCAAGGTGGCGGTCTTCTCCCGGTAGTCGCCGGCCCTCAGCAGGACGGCAGCGGGCCCGTACCAAGCCGTCGGTGGTGCTTCCGGGGACGAAGGCACCTGCGCCGGCACCGCAGGTGCGGGATCGCGAGGTGTCGCAGGCGCGGCGGGCCGTGATCCTGGCCTTGGTGTGTGGGCGTGCTCGAGGGTTCCCGAAGCGATCGGACCGAGGAGGTAACGCTGGATGCCCTCAACCGTACGGACGGCCCAGTCAACGGCGTCGTCACTCATTGCCTCCGAGCCGTCAGAAAACCTGCTGACGGCGGGGACAGGACAGTCGGCCCACAGGCTGAACTTCCGCTCAGGCTTCCACGACAGCGGGGTACCAATGAGCGCAGCCACCGATTGCGCGTCCTCGCGCAGCGCCGCCATCACTTCCAACTGTGACGCTGTCGGCCTGCTGTCGGCAGTCAGGTAAGCCCACACCGCCGGCTTTCCGGTGTTGCCGTCATAGGCGTTCACGGACATGGCGAAGCCATCGGGCGTTTTGACACTGACGGACTGGGGGCTCACGACGGCGCCACCGTCCAGGCGGGCGGCTACGGTCGCCAAGAACTCCCGCCGCATGGCGATTCGTTCGACCTCAGCCAGATGGATCGAGGCCCGGCCTCTGGGAAGGGGAACAGCGAGCGGCGCGGGTGCCTGCTGCCCGCGAGCAGACGATGGCTCACGGCTCACCGGGGGGAGAGCCGCGACGACGAACCGGCTCAACCGCTTCGCGACGTTCACCGCCCAGTCGACATCCGTGCCAATGACCGTGCCTCCGGGAAAATCCTTGGAAGGGTGCCATACCCGAACACGGTAAGAAGCCCGCACCGCTACCTCGTGAGAGCCCCAATGAAGTGCGGCGCCGACCTTTCCGTCGATGACAGAACCCTCGGATTCCAGAGCCGCCATCGCCGAGCGCACAGCCCGGCTGCGCCGTCCCAGCTCGGTCAGCCGGACGGTCACCATGGGGTGTTCGGCGTCCGGCGAGTGGATGATCAGGTCAGCAGCCTCCCCAGAAACGAACGCCTGGTTCTCATCGCTGGTGGCACCTGGCAGCCGTTCGGCCACAGCGGTCATGTAGTGCCGAAGCAGCGTCTGGCCTTCCAGTTGAGCTGTACGGACTAACCACGACTACCTCCCCCTCGGCAGACCGCACTGCCCGACCTGCTGTCCATTGATGTACCAGCGCCCTACGACATGACATGAGGAGGGTGAGCTGAGGCCTACCAGCCGTCCATCGCCCGGATGTCCCCGGACAGGGCGTAGCGGCGGCAGGCGAGGATCTCCTCCGTGGTGATGCCGCCCACCACCATGCGCATGCGCATCCGGCCGGGCCCGGCGCGGTGCGCAACCGACCCGGCCGGCTACCCGGCCAAGGCCTGCGGCGGCCGCGACTGCGATCCCCGTCGCAGTGCCCCCACCTGCGGCATCGCACTCCGCGCACCTGGCCCGCACCCGCTCTTGCGCATCGTGATTCGGGCAGTTGCGACCCGGATCGCACTGTCGCACCCGGCTCCGGCCGTTGCGCAGCCGGCGGGTGCGCGGGCCGTCGCAGTCGCAGCACCCGGCGGTGCAGCACACGCTGCTGCTGCACCGCCGAAAGCAGCAGCAGGGTGCAGCAAGGGCGGCCTTGCTACACGCCGAGCAGCAGCACGCCCGGGTGCAGCAAGGGTGGCCTTGCTGCACCCGTGACCGTCCGGTCCGGCGGGCGGTTGCACGGGCATGACGACCTCTCCGCTGTCCTGGCTGCCGCTGCCCTCCCCGGCCGACCGTGCCGAGGACGAGCCCGCCTCCGGGTCCGACGACCAGGCGCTCGACCCCGTCCAGCTGGCCGCGCTCCACCGGGGTCGCGACGCCGGAGAGGCCGCAGCGGCGTGGGCGCGCACCCACGCGGCCGCTGCCTCCCCCGCGTCGGCGGCCCGGTGCAGCGCCGCCAGCTCGGCCGCGCGCTGCACCGGGTCCTCGCCGTCGTGCGCCTCGGCCTCGTCGTGGGCGCGGGAGTGCAGCGGCAGCGCGGACAGCGGAGAGGTCGTCATACCGGGTGCAACCGCCGCCGGGTCCGGCCGGTCACGGGCAGCAGCGGGCGCAAGCAGCGCAGCCGCCCGGCTGCACGAGCAGCGGCCGCTGGTGTAGCAAGGGCGCCCTTGCTACACCACTCGGGGCAGCAGCCGGCGTGTAGCAAGGCTGCCCTTGCTGCACCCGCTGGCGGGCGGCGCTGCTCGCTGCCCGGCTGCGACTGCGATCGCCCGCGCAGCCGTGCTGCCCGCGCTGCGACAGCCGTCGCAACGCCGGGCGCCGGGGTGCGCAGGCGCCGGTGAATTTGCCGCCCATCGGGTGCGACGCAAACTCCCCACCGCAGGTCACGGCCGGTGCGAACGGGATCGCACCCCGCCCGCCGCAGGCCTCGGCGCGGCCCACCGACCCGGCCGCCGACGCCGCCGGCGGAACTCGCTGCGCAGCAACGGGCCAGCCCGCTGCGCAGGCGCAGCGGCCGGTTGCAGCGCTGCATGCGCATGCGCACGGCGGCGCTGCGCATGCGCAAGGACGGGTGCGCAGCGCTGCGCACCCGCTGCTGCGATGGGCTGCTGCTGCCTACCGGAGTGCGGAGTTCCACCCCGGGGTGAAAGGCGATGCTGCGCCGAACTAGCATCCCGATCATGAGTTTCTCCCCGGGGCAGAAGTCGATGGCCGAGCCGATGCTGTTCGGTGCGCCGACCTGCACGGTGTGCGGCAAGGAGATGGAGCCGAGCGCCACGGGCCGCCCGAGGAAGTACTGCTCGAAGGCGTGCTCGTCGAAGGCGGACCGCGCCCGGGAGAAGGAGAAGCGGGAGCAGGTGCTCACCGCGGCCGCCGAAAACCCCCGGGGCGAAACTCCGCCCCTCGCCGACCTGCCCGCCGATGGCCCGGCCGTTGAGCTGCTGGAGTTCGGCGAGGAGCTGCGCCGGCACGGCGAGCGCTTCCTCCTCCAGCTGGAGCGTGCGGAGCGTGAGAGCGATGGAGCCCTTGCCTGCCACGCCCTGGAGGAGATCCTCCGCGCCGCCGACGGTCTGGCCGCGCGCCACCGAGAGCTCGCCGAGCGGATTCTGAGCACGCATTCCACCCAGACGTCCACCCCCGGCGAGAGCGCCCCGGAGCCCCTCGTTTCACCCCGGGGCGAAACCGCGGCCTCGTCCGACATTCCCGCGAGGACGGGCGTACAGGCGTCGGCGGCCGCCCCCGGACCGGCGCCGGTGACTGGCGGCCCCGGCCCCGCGGACCGGCCCGCGCGGGTCTCGCCCCGGGGCGAAACTCCCCCGCCCACCGACCCCGTTCCGGCCCGGCCGCAGGCCTCGCCGACGCCGGTTCCTCCCCGGGGGGAAACACGGCCCGTTGCGCGCCCGGCCGTTGCGGAGCCCGTTGCGCCCCGGGGTGAAACGGCGCCCGGCGGCGAGCGGCTGCGCGGGCTCGTCGACCAGCGCCTCGCCCAGCAGCAGACCGCGAACTGGCCCACCCCGGCCGTGCCCGCTGCGGAGCGGCCACCCACCGAGGTCCTCGTCCCGGCCGATCCGATGCACCGCCGCCTGCCGCCCAGCGACGTGCGCGTCGCCCTCGATGCGGAGCGGTTCGGCGACTGGTGGGCGCTGGCCGGCTGGACGGTCAACCCGGACGTCTACCTCGTGACGGGCGAGGGCCACCAGGTCGGCTGGGTCGAGCGCGGCCTGACCGGCATCGGCGACCGCTGGGTGGCGGTGTACGAGAACTACTTCATCGGCGACATCAGCACCCAGGAGGCGATGCTCCACGACACCCCCGAGCAGGCCGCCTTCACCGTCCACACCGCCTACCTGCAGAACCTCTGACGGCGCTGCGGGCGTGATCCCGGTCGTGCCCGGCTGATCCAGCGCGCCACCGCCGGTGAGCTGCGGCATCCCTGCCGGACGTCCGCCCTTTGCGGCTCGCGAGCTGTAAACGGCTGGGTGCGGGGAGCCGTCAAGGCTACGATCCGGACCGTGAATGGCGACCCGGGCCGTAATTCGGCCGCCCCCGCTGACGTGCCGTTCGACGTGCCTGTGACTCCGATCGGTAGATTGCGAATCCGAGCCTTAGTTTGCGAACGGCGGTCCGGGGACTCGTTGCGGTGAGCCGTGACACGTTAGTTGGAACTTGGACGCGGTTGTTGGAACTGGAGCGCTGGTCGGATGTCGATGAGGCGGGGCCGGCGACGGCCGGCTCCCGCGCCGGGCCACGCCGTCAGGCGGGCGCGGGCGGTGGCGCCCTCTCCCGGCCGGCGGCACGGTCAGGCCGCGCACCCGGCGGGACCGCTCTCAGTGCGGGACGCGGGCTGTCGTTGTCGGTGGTGGCTGGCACTGTGGTCCGCGTGATCAACGATCTTGAAAGTGTCGACTGGTCGTCGATGAGCCATGCGTACGGGCCGGCCCACGAGGTTCCGGTGTGGCTGCGGGCGATGGCATCGGCCGACGCCGGGACCCGGGAGAGGGCGTTCGGCGACTACTACAGCGCGGCTCACCACCAGGGGGACGTGTACCCGTGCACCGTGGCGAGCCTGCCGTTCCTGTTCGCCCTGGCCGACGACCCGGCAACCCCCGACCGCGGCGCGGTCGTCCACCTGCTGCTCAGCATCGGGCGCGAGGCCGTCGACTGCGGCGACGACATCATCGTCGCGCCGGACGGCAGCGAGTCGACGGCCGCCGCGGACAGCGTGGCCATGCTGCGCGAGCGCTCCGGTGCCTTCCTCGCCTACGCGCAGGACCCGGACCCGTGGGTGCGCCGGGCGGGCATCGAGGGCCTGGGCCTGTTCGTCGAGGACGCCGACCGGGCGCTCGGGGCGCTGCGCGAGCGGCTGCCTGCCGAGGACGGGACCGTGGAACGGCTGCTCGTCGTCCACACGGCGGCGACCCTGGCACTGCGGCTCCCCGCGGCGCGCACCGCCGCGACGGCCTGGCTCGCCGCCCTGGCGGACGACCCGACGACGGAACCCGACATCCGGCTCGCCGCCGTCGTCCACCACGCCCGCTGCGGGGAGGACCGCGACGACGCCGTGCCGACCGCGATCGCCCTGCTGCGCCGGCTCGCGACCGCACCGGAGCGCGGGAGCGAGGAGGCCGGATGCCGGTCGGGAACCGGCTCCGGAGCCTGCGCGTGCCGGAACGGGCGTGAGGGCGAGGGCGAGACCGACACGCGGGCCGACGGCGAGACCGACACCGAGGCAGAAGCGGTCGCCCAGGACGGCGTTCCGCCGCAGGTCACTGCCGCGTTCGAGGACCTCGACCGGCACGGGTGGTTGCACGCCCCCACCACGACCCTGCTGCGCACCTTCCATACCGTCCTGAACGCACGGGTGCCCGAGCGCACGGCGCTGCTCACCGAACAACTCCGCAGCCCGGACCCCGCCGTCCGCTACGACGCAATCCGCATGGCCCAGGACCTCATCACGTCCTGGCGGGGCGAGCACACCGGCCTCGTCCTGCTCCTCGCCGACTGCCTGACGCCCAAGGACCCGTACACCGCCGCCGCAGCAGCCGAGAGCCTGCGGGCCCTGGGGCCCGTCGGCGAGCCCGCTCGCGAGGCGCTCGCCGCCCACGTCGCCGCCAACCGCACCACCCACGGGCCGAACGCCTGGGCCGCCACGAAGACACTTCCGGGACGCGCGCACCAGGAGGCCGTCATGGCCCTGGCCGCCCTCGGTGATCCCCGCGCCCTGCCCTGCCTGCTGACAGCGCTGGACGGCGGCACCGACGCCTGGCGCGCGGTGCAGGTCGCCGGCCGGCTGCGCCCGGGAGCCGGTGAGCTGGTGCCGCGACTGTCCCGGCACCTGGCCGCCGCCGACCTGTCGAGTGCGTGGGCCGACATGGGCACAGGCGCCCTGATGTCCGCCTTGGCCGAACTGGGTGACGCGGCCGCCGTTCCCGCGCTCACCGACGCCGTCACCGCCGCCGTCCGCCATGACCAGCCGCGCCTCGGGGCCTCCGCGCTGAAGGCACTCGCCGCCTTCGGCACCGAGGCCGCGTCCGCCCTGGACGTGGTCCGCCCGCTGGCCGACGCCGCGGACGTGAACCTGCGCGCGGCCGCCACGGCCGCGCTCTGGGCGCTCGAACGCGACCCGGCCGACGTCGTGCCCCGGCTGTGCGACCTGCTCGATACCCACGCGCACCACGACGCGGCCGATGTCCTCGGCCTGATCGGCCTGCCTGCTGCGGCCGCGCTGCCGCGCCTGCGCACGATGCTGACCGCCGGGTACGAGTGGACCCGCGTCCACGCCGCGACCGCCCTGTGGGACATCGCCGGCGAGGCCGAGGCCGACGTCGTGGTCCGGACGTTGCTGGCCGCCTGGGAGAAGAACGACGCGACGTCCAACCACGTGCTGGCTTGCCTGGATCGGATGGGCCCGGCCGCCGCACCCGCCCTGCCCCGCATCCGGGTGGAACTGGCACAGGCCCGCCGCAGCGGCCGCTTCGGGCGCGTCGCCAACGACGAGGAACTGCAGCGCACCTGCCGAACCGTCCTGGCCCGCCTGTCCTGACTGAGCCGAAGACACTTGTCCTGAACCGCGAGGACAACGAACTCCCGGCAGAGCAGGCACTTCGTGCCAGCTGGTCGGCGCGCGTCAGGGGCCCACCGGTGCGCCCCTGACGCGTAGCCACACCCCGTCGTGCAGAGAGCGACGCCGGTCGGCTGGCGCGGGACTGACCGGAGAACCGGTGGTCGGGGCCGGCCCCGGGGCGGAGATGAAGCTCGACTGGTCCACCGACCCGGTGGCGGTTGCCCTGCGCGACGCACTGGCTCGACAGATCCCCGAGTTCCCCGCCGTCCGCTCTGCGTGGGCGGCTGCTGCGCCGCCTCGAGGCGGTAAGGGCCGGTTCCGCCGCCTACTGGAGTCCGCGGCCGTACCCGTTCGCGGGGGTGTCGGCCGGCAACTACCACCTGGCGCTGCCGGTGGTCGCCACCACGCTGCGGCTGCTCGACGACCACGGCGCCGACGCTGCGTGTGGCGGCGCTTCGACCGGGCAGCGCGCCGACGCCGCGGCAAGACCGACGCCGTCGACGCGGAAGCGGCGGCCCGCACCCCCGCCACAACCTGAACCTCCGGGCGGGGCCTCGTGGCCGGTCAGTCAGCCGCTTCCTGAGGGGCGTCCGGCGGGGCGGCCCGCTTCATTTACGGGCACCGGGCTGCGCTCCGCCTTCGCCGGGCAGGGGCCACTTCCTTTGAGACCGGACATCCACACCGTCTGCCCCGCCGACCACCCCGTGTGGGGGTGGCACTGTTACTGCCGCTCCGTTTCCCCGAGCCGACCGCACAGTGCCACTCGCTGGCACTCCCGAAGACGCCTGCCAGCTCTACCGCACCACTCCCGACACGCCACCCACGACAAAGGCTCCCGGGTCAACCCTCGAAGGACTTCCCGAGCCAACCACTTAGGTCCTGGGGCAGCAGGGCGCTGTCGAGGACGCGGGTGAGGCGGTCGGCGGTGCGGGGGCTCGGGTGTACTCCGGATCGCTGTGCGCCGCTGGCCCAGCCGGACCCCGGCGTCAAGACGCTGGCCGCCCGCGTCAAGGACAGCGAAGAGACCGCCGCCCCGCCGACCCGAAGCGATATGACACAGATCACCTCATGCCAAGAGGGCGGCCGGTCCTGCGGCCGTGATGACGGACAGCGTTGCAGGTCCCAGGGTTGGCGGCCTCGACTGACGCGCGCATTTCACGTCCTCCAGGCGGTCGGGCCACCCTCCGCGGCCGGTCGGCCAGGAAATTTCGGGTCCTCTTCGACAAGATCGAGATATAGTCAACCGCATTGACGATCACGGGGGGTGTTCGACATGTCTGGTTCATCCATGCGTCCATGCGCGAGCGACATCGCGGACTGGCTCGCTGCTCGGGTCGGAGAGGATCTCCAGTTACCTGAGGCGGAAGTCGACCGCGGCGCGACGTTCGCATCTCTGGGCCTGGGCTCCCAGGCCGCCGCCGCTCTGATCGCCCGCCTGGGACGGCACCTTGGGTGCTTCCTGCCCGTGGCTCTGCTGTGGGCCCACCCGACGGTGAACGGATTGGCCGCCGCCGCGGCCGGAGAGGACACGGGCTCCCAACTCCCGGGCGCGACCCGGTCGTCGGCCGGGGATCCGGCCGAGCCGGTGGCCGTCGTATCCATGGCGGTACGCCTTCCGGGCGCCGACTCCCTGGCCGAGCTGTGGGAGTTGGTGCTCGCCGGGGCGGACGCCATCGGTCCGCCGCCGGCCGGGCGGTTCCCGCGGAACGGTCCCTTCCTGCCCGACGCAGGCTATCTCCGGCAGGGACTCGACGAGTTCGATCACCGGTTCTTTCATTTGACTCCACGTGAGACGGCGACCCTCGACCCCGTGCAGCGGCTGTTCCTGGAAGTGTGCTGGGAGGCCATCGAGGCTTCGTCGCTCCCGCGCACCGGCCTGGCCGGCAGCGCGACCGGGGTCTACGCCGGCAGCATCTGGAGTGAAAACGCCGCGGCCGCACGGCCGGGCCGTCACACCGTGCACACGGCGACCGGCTCCAGCCTGTCGATGGTCGCCAACCGTGTGTCGTACCGCTACGACCTGCGGGGCCCGTCGGTCACCCTCGACTCTGCCTGTTCCTCCTCCCTGGTGGCCGTGCACCTCGCCGCCCAGGCCCTGCGCCTGCGGGAGATCGACGCCGCCATCGTGGGCGGAGTCAACCTGCTGCAGTCCGCAGCGACCACGGCTGACCTCGTAGCCTTCGGCGGTCTTGCGCCGGACGGGCGCAGCAAGGCGTTTGCAGCCTCAGCCGACGGCTTCGGTCGTGGTGAGGGGGCGGTCGCGCTCGTTCTCAAGCGTCTGTCCGACGCCCAGCGGGACGGCGACCACGTCTGGTGCCTGATATACGGGACCGCCGTCAACAACGACGGGCACACCAACGGGCTGACCGCACCCAGCCCGGCGGCGCAGCAGGCCGTCATCCGGGAGGCGCATGCCCGCGGCGGTACGGATCCCGCGCGGGTGAGGTACGTCGAGACGCACGGGACCGGCACGACCCTCGGCGACCCCATCGAGGCGACCGCCCTGTCGGACGCCCTCCGAGGCGGGACGGCCCCGGTCCTCCTGGGGACGCTCAAGGCCAACATCGGCCATCTGGAGGGCGCCGCCGGAGCGGCGGGACTGGTCAAGGCCGCCCTGGTCATGCACCACGGCACCGTGCCCCCGTGTGTGGTGTCCGGCGCCACCAACCCGTACATCGACTTGGACGCGCTGAACCTTGCTCTGCCTTCCAGTCCACTCGAACTGTCGCCGCACGAGCCGGTGTTGGGTGGCGTCAGCAGCTTCGGTTGGGGCGGCACCAACGCGCACGTGGTGGTGGGACCGTACGGCCAAGGAGTCTCTCCGGCGCTGGACGCGCCAACCGCGTCGCAGGCCATGGTCGCGCCGGAGCGGGACCGCTCCGGCACCGCCGCTGGCGCCTGCCGCCCCGCCTTCGTGTTCTCTCCCTTCGGTGGTCAGTGGCAGGGCATGGGCCGTGAACTGCTTCAGTGTGACGCGGAGTTCCGCGCGGCTGTCGTGGAGTGCGACCGGGGCGCGGCACCAGTGCTCGGCCGTTCGCTGCTGGAGCTGATCGCCTCTGGTACCGATCTGGAGCCGTACGGCGTGGCCGTCGGCCAGCCGGCTGTGTACGCGATCCAGGTCGGCCTTGCACGGAGCCTGGCGGCACGTGGCGCACAACCAGGCGTGATCGTCGGGCATTCGCTCGGCGAGATCGCTGGCGCGGTCGCGGCCGGCGCCCTCACTGCGCAGGAGGGCGGCCGGATAGTGGCCCACTACGCGGCAGCGCAGCAGCGGCTGACAGGCCGGGGCGGTGGCATGGCGGTGGCGGCGCTGTCTGTGGCGGAGCTCGAGCCCTACCTCGCCGCCCGGCCCAATATCGTTGTGGCTGGCATGAGTTCGGCCCACTCCACCAATCTGTCAGGGCCGGAGGGCGAGCTGGACGACCTCGTGGCGACCCTCACCGGGCTTGGCCACAAGGCCAGCCGCATCAATGTCGGCCTTGCCGCGCACGGTCCGCACATCGACGAGGTCCGGGATGAACTGGTCGCCGCACTGGCGCCGGTCGACCAGTACCCCCCGGACGTTCCCATGGTCTCCGCCCTCGACGCGCGGGTGATGAACGCCGGCGACTTCACGGCCGAATACTTCGCCACAGCCCTGCGTGAGCCGGTCGACTTCGCCACCGCGTTCGCCCACCCGCTGGTGGGCGAACGTGACCTGGTGGTCGAGATCAACGCCCATCCGATCCTGGACGCCGCGCTACGCGAGACGGCCGACGAGCACATCCGGGTCCTGCCAGCCTACGCGCGTTCCGGCGATCGCCTCGCCGAGGTCGCCGCAGCATGTGGCGCCGCGCCCGCGTCCACGGAAACGCTTGTGACGCTCAGCGCCCACACCCCCGCCGCACTGGCCCGGCGCTGCCGCGACGTCGCCGGGTGGTGGCCGGAGGACTGCGGTCCTGCCGACCTCGCCCCTACTCTGGGCCACCTCGCCACCCTTCCGTACCGTGTGAGTCTGGTGGCCGCCGACCGCGACGAGGCGGTGGCCCGCCTACGCGAGCGCGCCGAGAGCCTGGAGACCACCGGGGCGGCGCCGGCCGCCCGTGGGCCCGCCCGCACTGTGTTCGTCTTCCCCGGTCAGGGCGGTCAGTGGCAAGGCATGGGCCGGGACCTGTACGCCCGCGAGCCGGTGTTTGCACGGCACCTGCGCCGCTGCGACGAGGCCTTCCGGCAGGCCTGTGGAATGGAGATCCTGCCGCTGCTGCTGGAGGACACCCGCGAGGAGACCTTCATCGACGTCGCCACCGCGCAGCCGCTGCTGTTCGCGATGCAAGTGGCACTGGCCCGCACTCTGGAGCACTACGGAGCCGAACCGCACGCGGTGGTCGGTCACAGCATGGGCGAGGCGGCCGCCGCGCACTTCGCCGGTGCGCTGTCCCTGCAGGACGCCGCAGCGGTCATCGGCCGACGCTCCCGGCTGATGGAGGGCCTGACCGGCGTCGGCGCCATGCTGGCGACCGAACTCACCCTGGCGGAGGCCGAGGACCTGTGCTCGGGCATCCCCGGAATATCGGTGGCGGTGAGCAACTCCCCCCGTTCCACGGTTCTCTCTGGCGAGGCGGCGCAGATCGCGCGCACCGCCCGGGAGCTCACCGAACGGGGTGTGTTCAACCGACCCGTCCGGGTCCAGGTGGCCTCGCACAGCCCGCAAATGGACCCGGTCCTGCCGTCGCTCGTCAAGGCCCTCGAGGACATCTCCGCGGGTCCGTCCAGGCTGCCGATGTACTCGACGGTCCTCGGCCGAGTGGCCGACGGCACCGAACTGGACGCCGGCTACTGGGCCCGGAACCTGCGCGATCCCGTCCTATTCGCCGACGCCACCACCCGGCTCCTGGACGACGGCTACACGTGCTTCATCGAGATCAGCCCGCACGCGGTGCTCAGCCCGGCGATCGACGAGACTGCCCGTGGGCGGGATGCCGTGGTCGTCGCCGTCCTGCGCAGACAGCAGCCGGAGCGACCGGTCCTGCTTGCCGCGCTCGGCCGGCTGTACGAGGCCGGGGTCCCGGTCGACCTGACCGCGCTCAACCCCCCGATCGGTTCCCGGCCGGTGCCGTTGCCCTATCCCTGGGAACGGGTGTCCACGCCGGTGTTCGCCGGCCCACCCGGCGGCTTGGGAACTGACCCTCTCGGCGTTCGCACCGAGCTGCCGCATGACCCGGCGGTCTCTGTCTACGCGGGACGGCTGGACACCGCCGTCTGGTCACTGGGTGACCATGTCGTAGGCGGGCGCAGCGTGGTTCCCGCTGCGGCGTTCGCCACGGCTGCGGCACACACCGCCGCCCCGATCGTCGGGGACGGACCTGTGACCATCCGCGGCCTACGGCTGGCCGTGGCGCTGGAGGTAACCGGCGTGGAAACGGTCCTGCAGACCATGGTCCGCGACACCGGGGCAGGCGTCACGACCGAGTTCTTCGGCCGTGATGGCGGGACTTGGACCAAGGTGGCCACCGCGAGGGCCGAACGCGCCGCAGAGGTGCCGGACCACGGCGCGGCGCCGGTCCGCACGCCCGGTTCCGAAGCGGAAGTCTCCCCGGAGGCGCTGTACCAGCGGTTCGCCGCGCGCGGGCTGGCCTTTGGACCCCAGTACCGGCGTATCCGCCACCTGACCATCAGTGAGGGTGGCGCAACGGCTCTGCTGGAGTGGGATCCTCGGCACGCCGACCCCCTGCTGCCCGTCGATCCGCGCCTGCTGGACGCCGCGCTCCAGGTCGCCGCCGCCCCGTTACTGACCGGGCCGCGCACCTTGGACGCCGAATGGACGGTGCTGACCACCGGTATCGGTGAGGTGACCCTGCTCGCCCCGCCGGGCGCCGACCCGCGGGTGGTGACCTCCCTAGCCGCGGGGCCGGAGGTCGGTTCCTTCATCGCCGACGCCGAACTGACCGGTGACGACGGCCGACCGGTGATCCGCATCCGGAGCGTGGAGATCCGCACGGTCCCCCTGCACCTGTCCGCTTCGGACAGTGAGGCCACCAGGTCCCCGCAGGACGAGCTGGCCGCGTTGCCGACCGTCGAACGCACCGGGCGCCTGACCACGCTCGTCCAGCAGGTGGTCGGACAGGTGGCGGACCTTCCGCCCGCCCAGGTCGACTTGGCCGAGCCCTTCCACAGCCTCGGCATCAACTCGATCATGGGCTTGGAACTGCGAAACCGCTTGGAACGCCTCCTCGGCACGGCCCTGTCGCCGACGGTGGTATGGAACCACCCCACCACAGAGGCCCTGGCAGCCGAACTGTCCCGTCGACTGGAGCTCGCGGGTACGGCCGATACGGGCGTGGAGCCTGGACAACGACCCGAACCGCGCCACAGCACGGAGCATGGCACCTCCGCACTTGCCGAGGAGAGCGACCTCGACGCCCTGCAGCGAGAACTGGAAGAACTGGAAGCGATGGTGGGGGAACTATGACCGCAGACGCGGAGACGGGCGCACGGCTGCGCAGCGCCCTGTCAGCCGTCAAAGGCCTGCGCGCTCAGGTGGAACAGCTGACGGCGGCCCGGCGCGAGCCCGTCGCGATCACCGGTATCGGTCTGCGGCTCCCGGGCGGCCTCACGAACCCCGCAGCGCTGCACCAGGCGCTGACCGACGGCCGCGACCTGGTCGGCGAGATCGGCCCCGCGCGCTGGAATCATGAGGAGTTCTACGACCCCGATCCCGAAATCGTGGGGCGGACGCCCTTGCGGCACGCTGCGCTCGTCGACGGAGTCGACACCTTCGACGCCGCCTTCTTCGGCATCTCGCCCCGGGAGGCCGCGCATATCGACCCCCAGCAGCGGCTACTTCTGGAGGTGGCCTGGGAGGCGTTTGAGGACGCCGGGATTCCGGTCGGCCGGCTGGCCGGCTCGGGCACCGGCGTCTACGTCGGAGCGAACTCCAGCGACTACCTCTCGATGCAGCTGGCGCGTCCCGAGACGGTCGACCTCTACACCGTCGTCGGCAGCACCAACTGCATCATCGCCAACAGGCTCAGCTACCAGCTCGACCTGCGCGGTCCCAGTCTCTGTGTTGACACCGCCTGCTCTTCCTCGCTGGTGGCCGTGCACCTCGCAGTCCAGGCCCTGCGCGCGGGCGAGTGCGACACCGCGATCGCCGCAGGGGTCAACCTGCTGCTCTCACCGGCGACCATGGTCGCTCACTCCAAGGGCCTGCCGCTGTCGGCGGACGGGCGATGCAAGACCTTCGACGCCGCAGCCGACGGCTATGTCCGCGGCGAGGGAGTGATCGCCGTCGTCCTGAAGCGGCTGTCCGACGCGCTGGCCGACCGCGACCGCGTCTACGCGGTCATCCGGGGATCGGCCGTCAACCAGGACGGCCGCACCAACGGACTGACCGCCCCCAGCGGGCGGGCGCAACGCGACTGCATCACGGCCGCGCTGCGCAACTCGGGTGTCACACCGTCACAGGTCGGATTGGTGGAGGCACATGGGACTGGAACAAGCCTGGGCGACCCCATCGAGGTGGAGGCCATCGCTGAAGTCTACGGCTCGGTGGACGGGCCGGACTGCCACCTGGGATCGTTGAAGACCAACATGGGCCACCTGGAGGCCGCCGCCGGGATCGCCGGGCTGGTGAAGGCCGCGCTCGCCGTACACCACCGGTCGGTCTATCCATCGCTGCACCTGAAGGCGGTCAATCCGCACCTGCGGCTCGACGGTACACGGCTGCGCCTGGCGCGCGACCGGGTCCGGCCCTGGGAGGCCGGTGACGACCAACGGCTCGCCGCCGTCTCGGCGTTCGGAGCCGGCGGCACCAACGCGCACGTGGTGCTCGGGCCGGCCCCGGCCGGACCGATGGCGGAGGAACTCACCGCCGCGTCTCCCGGCGCCCCGCTGACCCTGCGTCTGTCCGCGGCGGCCCCGGCCGCCCTGGCCGAGCTCGCGGACCGGTACGCCGCGCTGCTGGACGCCGCCGACGAGGACCGCGTGCGGGCCGTGACCGCGGCCGCTGCCCGCCGCAGAACCCCGCTCGCCACCCGGATATCGGTCTCCGCCGCCACCCCCAAGGAACTGGTCCAGCTGCTACGGGAAGCCGCCGAGGGCCAGCCCGGACTGGCCGGCGTGACCGGTACGGCCCGGGGCAGCGGCGGCACGGTCTTCGTCTTCCCCGGCCAGGGGCCCCACTGGACCGGGATGACGGCCCGGCTGCGCACGACGTGTCCCGCCTTCGCCGAGGCCGTGCACGAGGTGGACCGCGCCATGAAGCCCGTGCTCGGCCGGAGCATCCTCGATCTGATCGACCACGGCGACGCAGGACAGCTGCCCACTCGGTATGTCCAGCCCGCCCTGTTCACCGTCGCTGTGGGGCTCACCGCGGCCTGGCGAGAGGCTGGCATCCGTCCCGACGCGGTCATCGGCCACAGCATGGGCGAGGTCGCCGCCGCGTATGTGGCCGGCGCCCTGTCCCTGTCGGACGCCGTGACGGTGATCTGCGAGCGGTCGCGACTGCTGGCCGGGCTCGACGGGCAGGGCGCCATGCTCGTGGTGGGCGTCGGCCAGGAGCGGGCCCGTGCACTGTGCGAGGGATACGACGACATCTGCGTTGCGGTGGTCAACTCACCTGGTTCCACCGTGCTTTCGGGAGCCCGGTCGTCCCTGGAACAGGTGGCGGCCCGGCTGGCCACTGAGAATGTCTTCAGCAGGTTCGTGGCCGTGGACGTCGCCTCGCACAGCCCCCAGGTGGACGTGCTATGCGAGGAACTGCCGCGGGCCCTCACCGCCATCCGACCCAGCGCCCCGGAGCTGGACATGATCTCCACGGTGACCGGTTCCACGCTCACCGACGCCCCTTCTCCCGCCTACTGGTACGCCAACATGCGCGAGCCCGTGCGCTTCGCGGAGGGCATCGGACGGCTGCTTGCGGACGGGCACGACACCTTCATCGAAATGTCACCGCATCCCACGCTGGTGGACGCCCTGGACGAGCTGTGCGCGGAGACCGACGGCCAAGCGGTGGCCAGCTGGTCGCTCCACCGCGACCTGTCGGACGACATCGCGCTGGAACGGGCCTTCGGCTTTCTGTACGTCCACCGCCGCCGTGGGCCCTGGCCGTGTCCCGCCGGCGAACCTTTCGCGGAGCCGGTGCCCATGGTGACGCTGCCGAGCTATCCGTTCGCCCGGGAACGGCACTGGTTCACCGCGGACCAGTGGGCGAACCCTTGGATCGGCCGGCCTGTGGCCGCCGGGCCCGCCACAGCGTCCTGGGCGGAGCCAGAGCAGCCGCAGAACCGGCGGTGGTCCGCGGAGGAGGTGACTGGCACCGTGATCCGGGCAGTCGCCGAGACCCTGCGCTTCGATGAGACCGCCCTCGACCCGGACGCCGGATTCTTCGCCCTGGGGATGGACTCCATGCTGGCCACGCGCCTTGGCACGCGCCTGGCCCGAACCTTCGGACTCCCCCTGCCCACCCGCCTGATGTTCGAGCACCCCACCGCCACCAAGCTCGCCGCGTACCTCACGAGCTCCCTTCGGCGGGAGTGGGGCGTGGAGGAACCCACAAGGACACTGGCGGCCCGGCGCGCTCCCGCCGCACCGCAGCGCACCACGCCTGAGGGGCTCGGCGACGACGACCTCATCAAGGCGCTCACCGCGCATCTTGAGCGCTCGACCAGCTGACGCACGGGGGAAACAGCCATGACCACTCAACTACCGGACGACACCCGGGGACTGATCCGATCCGCACTGGAGCGCATCACGTCCCTCACCGACGAACGGGACGCACTGCGCAACAGGATCAGCGAACCGGTCGCCATCGTCGGCATGGCCGCGCGGATGCCCGGCGGCGCACACGACACCACCGCCCTGTGGGAGCTGCTGGCTCAGGGTCGGCAGGTGACCGGCCCCTACCCGAACGCGAGGCTGGACGACGTGCCCGGCGGCTTCCCCGGCGGGCTGCCCACGGGTGGGTTCCTGGACTCGGTCGACCGCTTCGACGCCGAGTTCTTCGGGATCTCCGCGCGCGAAGCCCGCTTCATCGACCCGCAGCAGCGGCTGCTACTGGAAGTCTCATGGGAGGCGCTGGAGAATGCCGGCGTCCGACCCGCCTCCCTCAGGGGCGGCAGGACCGGCATCTACGTCGGGGTCACCAACAACGACTACATGCAGGCATTGCTGACCCACACGGCGCCCGAGGAGCTGGAGGCGTACGCGCTGACGGGCGGCGCCTCCACGTTCGCCGCCGGGCGGATCGCCCACTGGCTGGGCGTGCACGGTCCCAGCCTGTCCGTCGACACCGCCTGTTCGTCCTCCCTGGTCGCCCTGCACCTGGCGGTCCAGGCCCTGCGTGGCGGGGACGCCGACCTGGCCCTCGCCGGCGGTGTCAATGTGCTCTTGTCGCCCGAGTGGTACACGGTGCTGGGCAAGGCCAGCATGCTGTCGCCCGAGGGCCGTTGCAAGACCTTCGACGCCTCGGCCGACGGGTACGCCCGGTCCGAGGGGTGCGGCGTGGTCGTCCTCAAGCGCCTTTCGGATGCGCGGGCCGACGGTGACCGCATCCTCGGCGTCATCCGGGGCAGCGCCGTGAACCACGACGGCCGCGCCAGCGGCATCACCGTGCCCAACGCCGAGGCGCAGCGTGAGGTGGTGCGGGCCGCCTTGGCCGCGGCGGATCTGTCGGCCGAGGACATCGACTACGTAGAGGCGCACGGCACCGGCACCCGCCTCGGTGATCCCATCGAGGTCAACGCGCTCGCCGACGTGCTGTGCACGCAGCAGCGCTCGGGCCCGCTGCTGCTGGGATCCATCAAGGCCAACCTCGGGCACCTGGAGCCCGCGGCGGGCGTCGCGGGCCTGATCAAGGTCGTCCTCAGCCTCCGGCACGGACTGCTCCCCCCCCAGCCAGGCCTGTCGAAGGTCAACCCGGAGATCGACCTCGCCCGGCTGGGCATCGAGGTGCCGGTCGGGGGGCAGACGTGGAAGCCCGGCGAACGGATCCGGCGCGCTGGCGTCAGCTCCTTCGGTGCCAGCGGCACCAACGCGCATGTCATCGTCGAGGAGGCACTCGCCGACCCGGCACCCGGCGAACCGCGGCGGGATCCAGGGGTTCACGTGCTGCCGCTGTCAGCCCGCACCGCACAGGGGGTGGCCGACCTCGCTCAGCGGTACCTGGACCGGCTCGGCCCCGCCGACGGGGAGGCACCGGACGCCACGGTCGCCGACCTGGCGTACACGGCCGGCGCCGGGCGCGACCACTGGCCGCACCGGTACGCCGCCGTCACGGTGAGCGCCACCGAGCTGCGTTCCGAACTCCGGCGGGTGGCAAAAGGAGAGGCCGTCCCGGCCGACCCAGTGGGGCGGTCCCGCAGGAAGACGGCGTTCCTGTTCACCGGACAGGGCTCCCAGTACCCCGGCATGGGCGCCGACCTGTTCGAGCACTCGCCCGCCTTCCGCGACGGCCTGCTGCACTGCGCGGAGCTGACCGACGGTCTGCTGGAACGTCCATTGTTGGAAGTGATGTTCGCCCGAGACGACCGTGTCATCCATGACACGGCGTTCACCCAGCCGGCGCTCGTGGCGCTCGAGTGGTCACTGGCGCGGATGTGGCGCGAACTGGGCATCGAACCCGATGTCGTGGTCGGCCACAGCGTGGGCGAGATCACCGCCGCGGCGGTGGCCGGCGTCCTGGACGTCCGGGACGCGCTGGCCGTGGCGGCGGCCCGGGGCCGGCTGATGCGGGAGTTGACAGAACCGGGCTCGATGGCGGCGGTCTTCGCCCCGGAGGCGACGGTCCGCGCGCTGCTGGAAGGCCGGGACGACATCGGTCTCGCCGCCCTGAACGGCCCGGAGCACACGGTGATCTCGGGCCGCCCTGCCGCCGTGCGCGAGGTGCTGGCGCAGGCATCCGGGCTGGGCGTGCGGAGCAGACAGCTCGAGGCGGTACGGGCCTTCCACTCGCCTCTGATGGAACCGATGCTGGACGACTTCCGGCGGGAACTCACCGGGATCGCCTTCTCGGCCCCGACCCTGCCGCTGGTGTCGTCGCTGACCGCACGCGCGGTGGACGGGCCGGGCTGGAACGCGGAGTACCTGGTGGAGCACGCTCTGCGGCCCGTCGACTTCGTCGGCGCCATGACGACCGTCATGAACAGCGGTGCCAACCACTTCATCGAGACGGGACCTGCGCCCACGCTGCTCGCCATGGCGCGCCGGTTCGTGCCGGAGGAGCGGCGCCGCGGTCTATGGGCAGCCTCGTTGCGGCCCGGCCGTGCCGACCGTGAGGTCGTCGCGAGCGCCGTCGGCGAGGCCTACACGGTCGGAATGGACATCGACTGGCGGAAGCTGTGGGCCGGCCAGGACGTCCGGCTCACCGATGCTCCGACGTATCCGTTCCGCCGGTCGCGCCACTGGTACCAACCGAGCCGCCGGACCAGTGCCCCGGCCGCCCTGACGCCGACCGCCACCGTGCCGCAGCCGGACTCCGGCTCCCTCCTCGGCACGCGCGTGCCCACGGCGGGCCCGGGCGCGGCCTTCCTGGCAGCCTTGGACAGCACTGCGGACCCTGCCCTGGCCGACTGTGTCATCGGCGGCGAACCCATCGTCAACGTCGGCTTCTTCCTTGAGGCCGCGGTACAGGCCGCCCTGACGGTGAGCGAGCGGAAGACCGTCCACCTGGCGAACGTCACCGTCCCGCAGCGCCTGGGGTACGACGACGAGCGGCCCCCGACGGTCATGCTCACCCTGGAACCGGCGGGCGACGGCACCCTGCGCTTCGACTACCGGTCCGACCCGGCGGACCCCACGCTGGAGTGGCCCGTGCACTGCCGGGGCCGGATCGGCGCCTCACCGGCGACCGCTGTGCCGTCGGCCATCCCGGCCGCCAGCCCTGCGCACCGGATGACCGGCGCAGAGTTCTACCGCCAGATGTGGTCCCGCAAGCTCTACCTCGGCGACTCCGCCAGATGGGTGGAGGAGGTCGGCTTCGACTCGGGGCGCGCCCAGGCCCGGCTGAGGGCCGCCACCGCCGAGGAGAGGCGGCGCTATGTCGTGCCGCCCGGGCTGACCGACGCCATGTTCCAGGTCCTCTTCGCGCCGTTGGCCGCGCGCGGCACCGCCGACAGTGCGTTCATGGTGGTTGGTGTCGAGGGCTTCACCGTACAACCCGGACTTCCTTCCGTTCCCTTGACGGTCCGGCTGCGCGTACACGACGGCGCCGCCGACGCGCGGATCGTCACCGCCGATGTGTCCCTGGTCGACGACGGGGGGACGTGCTGGGTGTCCGTGACCGGGGTCACCCTGGCCCAAGCCCACGCGCACAGTCCCGCCGCGCCCACGGCACCGAGTACCCGCGCATGGGAGCCGCTCAGCGCGTCCGTCACGTCACGGCCCGACCCTGCCGCACCGGACGAGGCCGCCGGCCCGCTCACCGTTGTCACCGAGGCATGCGCCCGCTCGCTGCGCGCCGAACCGAACCGATTGCCCCGCGACGAGCCACTGCAGAACCTGGGCCTGGACTCCCTGATGGCCCTGGAGATCAAGGACGTGGTGACCAGGCGCTGCGGGGTGGACATCCCCCTCGCGGTGTTTCTCGAAGGCTCCAGCATCGCCGAACTCGCCGCGTACGTCAGGCAGCGGCTCGAACGGACGTGCTCCGATGAGAGCGCCGAACTCGTCTTCGACCCTGCGGGACGGCACGAGCCGTTCGGCCTCACCGACCTCCAGCAGGCTTATCTCGTGGGCCGGTCGGAAGGTCTGGAACTGGGCGGGGTGTCGACCTTCTTCTTCATCGAGGCGGACCTGCACGGACTGGACTGCGACCGGCTGGAGTCCGCGCTCGACACCGTCATCGCCCGGCACGACATGCTGCGCGCGGTGATGACCGAAGACGGCGGGCAGCGCGTCCTCCCCGAGGTCGGGCCCTACCAGCTGGACCGCCTGGACCTACGCGCGGTACCGGCTCCGGACCTGCCAGACCTGCTGGCCGAGCGGTCCCGCCGGCTGTCCTCCCAGGTCTTCGACCCCGCCACGTGGCCGCTGTTCCACCTGGCTGTATCGCTGTTGCCGGACGGCGTGACCCGGCTGCACGTGGGCATCGACGCGCTCATCATCGACGCCTGGAGCACGGCCCTGTTCTTCGCCGAACTGTCCCAGACGTACCGCGGACGCGAACTTCCCCCGCTCCAGCTGACCTTCCGTGACTACGTCTGCCACATCCGGGCGCTGGAAGGCAGGTCGGCGTACGCGGCGGCCAAGGCCTACTGGACGGACCGGATCGACACCCTGCCGCCAGCCCCCGAACTGCCCCTGTCCGCCGACCCGGCCGCCATCGGCCGACCCGACTTCGCCCACCTGGGCGCCACGGTGGACGCGGCACGCTGGGAGCGGTTCAAGGCCCACGCCGACGCCGCCGGCGTCACCCCGTCGGCGGCCCTCGCCACGGCCTACGCCGAGACCATCGCGCGCTGGTCGGCCACCCCCCACTTCACCCTGACACTGCTTTTCTTCAACCGCGCCCCCGTGCACCCGGAGGTGTCCGCGGTCCTCGGCAACTTCTCCACGACCCTGCTGCTGGAGGTCGACACCCGGGGTGAGGCGGACTTCGTCACCCGCGGACGGCGGCTGCAGCGACAGTTGTGGAACGACCTGGAGCACAGCGCCTTCAGCGGCGTGCAGGTCCTGCGGGAGCTGGCCACTCGCCAGGGCACGGCGCGGGCCGGCCGGGCACCCGTGGTTTTCGCCAGCACGCTGAACTTCTCTTCCGGACAGGGCCCGGCCTCAACCGCGCTGACCGACCACCTGATCAGCCTGACCGGCCGGGGTACCGAGGTGTCCTCGAAGATCCGTACGCCCCAGGTGTGGCTCGACCACCAGGTGATCGAGGACGCCAGCGGACTGCGACTCAACTGGGATTACGTCACCCAGCTGTTTCCGCAGCAGATGGTCGAGTCGATGTTCGCGAGCTACCGGCGGCTGGTCGAGGAACTCTGCGACGACGAGCAGGCCTGGCAACGTGTACCCGATCTCCAGCTGGTCGCAGAGGAACTGGCACCTCGCCAGCTTGCCAACGACACGGCGATGGAGCGGCCCGTCGGACTGCTCCACCACGGCTTCGAGAAGACCGTGCAGATCACCCCCGACGCCCCAGCACTGATCTGCGGCGACGAGGCGCTCACCTATGCAGCGCTGGACGAACGAGCCGATGCCCTGGCACATCGCATCGCCGCCCGCACCGGCACCGATCCGGAAGAGCTCGTCGCGGTCATGCTGCCCAAGGGCATCGGCCAGGTGGTGGCCGTCCTCGCGGTACTCAAGGCCGGCAAGGCCTATGTGCCGATAGCCGCCGACCTGCCCGTCGAACGTGCCCGGCGCACGCTCGAACTCTCCGGAGCCGTAATGACGGTGACCGACCACGACACCCGCGCGGCGCACCCGTGGCTGAGTGCCGTCCCCGCGCTGGACGTGGCGGAAACCGGCGACGACGACCCGTCCGCCGGCGCTCCGCCGACCGCCTCGGCCAAGCCGAACAACGTCGCATACGTCATCTTCACCTCCGGCTCCACCGGACAGCCCAAGGGTGTGGTGATCGAGCACCAGGCCGCACTCGGAACGCTCCAGGACATCGGTCGGCGCTACGCCCTCGGGGCCGCTGACCGGGTACTCGGCTTGTCGGCGCTCAACTTCGATCTGTCCGTCTTCGACATCTTCGGCACCTTCGCGTCGGGCGGCACGCTCGTCCTGCCCCAGCCGGATCAGCTGCGCGAGCCCGCTGTCTGGGCCGACCTGGTGCGCCGGCACGGCGTGACGGTGTGGAACTCCGTCCCTGCCCTGCTGCAGATGATGACCGATCACTTGGAGGACGAGAGGGAGACCCTTCCTACGCTGCGCACTGTCATGCTCAGCGGCGACTGGATACCGACTGACCTGCCCGGGCGGGCTCGTGACCGTGCCCCCGGCGCGGACATCCACTCGCTGGGCGGCGCCACCGAGGCCGCCATCTGGTCCATCACCTACCCGGTCGGCACCGTGGACCCCACCCGGCCGTCCATCCCGTACGGCAAGCCCCTGGGCAACCAGGTCTTCCACGTCCTGGACGAACAGCTGCGGCACCGGCCCACCTGGATTCCCGGCGAACTGTACATCGGCGGCGACGGACTCGCCCGCTGCTACCTCGGCGACCCCGACAGAACGGCGGCCGCCTTTATCGACACCCCGCACGGCCGGCTGTACCGCACCGGCGATCTGGGTCGGTACCTGCCGGACGGGAACATCGAGTTCCTGGGCCGCCGGGACGGCCAGGTGAAGATCCAGGGCTATCGGATCGAACTGGGCGAGATCGAGGCCGTACTGGGTCGGATCCCCGGCGTGCGCGGCGCCGTCGCGGCGGCCGTCGGAGAGGCGGCGGAATCCAGGAGCCTGGTGGCCGGCGTCGTCCTGGACGCCACGGCTCCGCCCCTCGACACCCTGGCCGGGGAACTCCGTGCGCAGCTTCCCGCATACATGCTCCCGCGGCGCATCGTCGAGCTGGACGCCCTGCCCGTCACGGCCAACGGCAAGGTGGACCGGCGCGCCCTGGAAACCCATGCCCGGGCGTCCGGGCCCCGGGGGCAGGCCGAAGCACCGCGGGACGACATCGAGCGTTTTCTCCTGGACGTGTGGGCAGAGTTGCTGCCCTCGTCACCGACCGGCCGGGACGACGACTTCTTCGCACTGGGCGGCAACTCCCTGCTCGGGGTGCGGCTCATGTCGCGTATCCGCACGGGCCTGGGAGCCACCCTCCCGCTCTCAGTACTCTTCACGCACTCCACGATCGCCGCTATGGCCGACGCCGTGCGGGAGGGCAAGACGAGGCGGGCGGCACTCGTGCCAATGGCGTCCGACGGAAGCGGCCCCACGGCGTACTGGATCCATCCCGTCGGCGGGGACGTGGTGTGCTACCGCGAGCTGGCCCGGCTCCTCGGGGGCCCGGTGACCGGCGTGCAGGTGCCGGACGACTGGGACGGCTCCACCGGTATTGCCGGACTCGCCGACCGCTACGCGGACACGATCGCCGCGGAGGCCACCGGCCCGGAGGTCCGGATCGCTGGCTGGTCCATGGGCGGGGTACTCGCCCTCGAGGTCGCCGAGCGGCTGGCCGCCCGGGGCCTGATCGTGGCGCCGGTCGTCGCACTGGACCTCATGGAGCACCCGGATGAGCACGGTGATGAGCCGTCCCGCGCCGATCTGCTCGCCTGGTTCGCCAGGGACGTCGCGCAGGTCGCGGGGGTGCCCGACCCGATGGCGGGGTTCGACCCGACTCCGGCCGCCATGACCGAGCAGGCCGTGACCGAGCGGCTGCGCGACTGCGGGCTACTGGGTGCCGACACAGACGAGGAGACCTTCGGCGCGCTTCTGTCCCGATTCACCGCCAACGCCCGTGCCCTCGCCACGCACCGGCCGGGCACGTACAGCGTGCCCGCCGTCCTGGTCCGCGCCCGTAACGGCGCCACCGAGGAGGTGACGGCGGCATGGGCCGCGCACCTGGCCGGGCCGATGGCCGTACAGGTGCTCGACGGCGACCACTATTCGGTGCTCCGGCCGGACCGGGTCGAGGTGCTCGCCTCGGTGGTCCGCGCGGCCTGGAGTTCCCCAGATTTCCGGGTGACGAACCCGTCATCCGGCTCTCACTGTCCCGAAAGGACGTCAGCATGACCGAGTTCATCCGCCATGATCTCTCCTCGGTTCCCGAGAAGTCCCGGCCCATCATGGAGAACACCGCCAAGGGCTTCGGCTTCATCCCCGCCCCGGTGGCTCTCATGGCCGAGTCGCCGGAGCTGCTCGAAGGGTTCATGACCGGCAACGGGCTGTTCAACAAGACCACGCTCAGCCCCCTTGAGCGCGAGGTCCTCATCCTCACCATGGCCACCCGGGTGGAGTGCCACTACTGCGTGTCGATGCACTCCGCCATGCTGACCCGTCAGGGCGCCGACCAGAAGCTGATCGGGGCGCTGCGGACCCGCACGCCACTGGAGGACCCGAAGCTGGAGGCCATGCGAGTTTTCACACTGGCCGTCATGGACGGGTACGGCCACGTCTCCCCGGAGACCATGGATGCTTTCCTCGGCGCCGGCTACACCCGCCGCAACGCCCTTGAGGTCGTCCTGGGGCTCGGGGTCTACACCATCTCTACCTACGCGAACCGCATGACCGAGGCCCCCCTGGACGAGCCCTTCAAGGCGTTCGAGTGGCACGGCGAGCACTGATGAGCATGGCACCTGAGACAACTGAGAGAAAGCAGGCTGCCGGGCGACAGGCCTCTCTTCGCCTTTGGCGATGGCCGCTGGTCCTGTCGCTGATTCCGCTCCTGACGCTGTCGTTCGTCTTCGCCGCCACCGCCACCCGCTCAAACGCGTCGGCGGCGGTCGAACCGGATTCGCTGGGACCGGATATCGCACGCGGCCTGAAGTCCTTCAACAAGGTGTCGCTGGGCGGCGGGTTCGTAGAGACCCTGTACTCCGCCGACTCGTCCAACCAGCCGCAGACCCTCGCCGTGCGGGTGGACGCGGCGGCGATGAACTCGCTGCCGACCACGCCGGTCCAGGACGGGCAGACGTGCTTCGACAAGACCGGCGCCGGCATCGACCTGGCGACGGACTGCGCGAGCGGCCACGAACGGGACCTCTGGTTCCCGAAGCTCAGCGGACTGCCGTTCCAGTGGCTGATGTTCAACTGGCAGGCGCATGGCCACGGCCCGGCGCACGTCTTCGACAAACCGCACTTCGACATGCACTTCTTCATCCAGGACTTCACGGAACGCAACCGGATACGCACCGGGCCGTGCAACCTCGTCATCAACTGTGATGACGAGGCGACGGCGCAGAAGCCCGTGCCGGCGCCCTACGCTCCGGAGGGATGGGGCATGCCGGGAGCCGCCGGCCGCATGGGCAACCACATCATCGACCCCAATGCGGCGCCGGCCAACGGCGGTCCGTTCACCCAGGCCTTCGCCTACGGAACCTGGGACGGACACATCAGCTTCTGGGAGCCGGTGATCAACAGAGACTGGGTCGTCTCGGCGAAGCCGTCAGAGTGCCGGGCGGTTCCGCAGACTCCTGCCGTGGAGCTGACCGGGTTCTACCCGACCCAGATGTGCACGCGCTACGGCACAAACGGTGACCTGACCTTCACGCTGGAGAACTTCGTGAAGCGCACGGCACCCGCCGGGGCACAGCCCCCGGCCTGGGCAGGCGGTGCCACGCAGGCCAACGGGTCCGCGACGCACAGCCACTGAACACGACACCCGTCGGCAGTGCCCGTACCGCCCACCCCGGTGAGCGGTACGGGCACTTATCCGTCTTCACACACCCAGCCACCCGACGAACCGGTCCAGGCCGTCGAAATCGCCCACCTGCGCCAGGACGCCTTCGGCGAGCAGCATCTCCCGCTCACCCACCAGGGCCGCCCATTCATCTCGCAGCTGGTTGAGGATCTCGCCGGAGGCCGTGAGGGCGTCGATGCCCCGTGGAGTGAGGAACAACTCGATCTGTCGCTGGTCACGGACGCTGGGACGACGCCGCACATAGCCGAGGCGTTCCAGCCCGGCCGCCGTCTTGCTGGCGGCTTGCTTGGACACGCCCAGCCTCCGCCCGAGATCGGAGACGCTTCCACCCCGGCTGATCATCTGCATGGCGAAGCCATGCGCCGGCCGCAGCTCGGGATGTCCCATCTCGGCCAGGCGCGCATGGAGTTCGTCGATCAGCACGCGAAACGCCGACAGGAGCAGGAAGGGAAGCGCGTTTCCGGGGCGTTCTGACGGCATGACGAGCGTGAGCACTCCAGCGATGGCACAGGATCTTCCCAGCGAGCCGCGCCGGGCGCGGCCGTGGCAACCCATGCTAGTCGCTGACGGAACCGGGTGCCCAACCCGCCTGGCGATGTGCGGCGGCATCACCGGCCGCTATGAGCAATAGTCAAGACTTGTGGATCAGCTCATTGGCTGCGATCGCCGTCCAGACCTGCTGAGCAAGGTCGTCGACCGGGCGGTCGCCGCTGACGACCAGGTCGCAGCCGCCACGCAGGGGTTCGACATGCTGTTCATGCGCGGCACGCCGGTGGTTGAGGTAGTTGCGCAGGAGGACGTCGAGGGGGAAGCCGTCCCGCAGGCACTTGCGCTGGATCTTCCGGGCCAGGCGCAGGTCGGCAGGCAGGTCGACGAAGATGTCGAACCGCACGTTCGCTGTTCGCGGGGTGACATGACGGGCGAAGAGGCCGTCCACGATGACAACGGGCGAGCTGGCGAACGCGGCGTCGGTGTCGTGCGCGAGACGCGTGAAATCCAGCGACCGGGGATCGCCGACGTCCAACCGCGGCACCCCGGATTCATCCGGCTCCCAAACCCCCTGCTCAGGAGTGAGGAAGTAGTAGTCGTCACCGTGGAGTACCCGCGCTGGCCCCCGGGGTGTCGTAGCCGCCAGTGCGGTAGCCAGTGTGGTCTTTCCCGCCCCGGCACCTCCAGTCAGCGTGACCAGCATGTTCTCTCCTCGCTGTCGTGGTGACGCCCGGAGCATCGCATACGACCCGAGGACTCACGCCACCAGCGGGCACGGCCGGTTCTGAGGTAGCCCCAGCGCGGAGACGCGCTGGGGCTACCCGACGAGCTGTTCTTCTCCGCCCTGACCCGACGTCTACGACGCCGCGGCCAGTTCGCCTCCCGCGACGAACTGCCCGCGGCCATCGACACCTTCGTCTTGGCCTACGACGAACACGACGCCAAGCCCTACCGCTGGACCTACGACGGCAGCCCACTCAAAGCCGCATGAACCCCCGAAGGCGCTGTCACGTTGACCGAGAAGTGGGATGATCTTCGGGGCGGTCGTGGCTGGGAGGGCCTGTCGTGGGTGTCGTGTCACCGGCGTACAAGAGG
>NZ_JBIWPN010000042.1:0-62330 GCF_044768305.1 Kitasatospora sp. NPDC101155
AAGCGACGGCCGAACCGGTGGCCATCGAACCACCCACACCCATCCTGACCAGGTAATCAACACCTCCCGCACAGCGGGGGAAGCTCAGTACCGAGAAGCCCGCCTCTCTCAGCGACTCGCTCAGCGTGCCGTAGTAGTCAGTACGTCCTGCAGCCGCCCAGCTCTTGACGAGTGGCGTCGACGTCCTCCGGACGGGCGCCACCCCCGATTTTCCCGACCTCAGGCGGGACCGCAAGGGCTCGGGATGACTACAAACGCCGAGGCCACACACTCCACATGCGGTTGCAGTACTAGCCACAGGGGGCGCTGTACGTGAGGTGGCTGGTGTACTTCGACCAGTCGGGCGGGGGCGGGAGTTGGCCGAGCTCGGCGCAGAGGTCCTGGTACATCCGATTGGGGTCGGCATACCAGAGGCGCACACCGTAGCCGAATGCGGAGGCGGACACGTCGGTGGCGATCAGGCCGTTGTCCGGGCCGAACGCGAGGTCGGACTGATTGGGCAGCGTGACAGCGTCGTCGGCGGTCACCCTGCCCGGGGCGGCCACGTTCCAGACCTGGACTTTGTCGGTGAGAGTCCCGGCGATCCCGAGCAGCCGGCCATCGTCGCTGACGGGGATGTCGAGCGGCTTGCCCTGGATGGCGATCCGACCGACCTGCCTGCCGGGACGGCTGAGATCCCAGAAGGTGAGGGAGTTGTCGTCGCCGGCCGCTATCGCCAAATAGCGGCCGTCGTCGACGGCGGCTGCAGAGTCCGCCGCCGCCGTCACGGTGAACTTCCGCACCGGGTTCCTGGCGTCGGGCACGTCGTACACCAGTACGTTCCGCCCCTGTTCCTGGACGAACATCTGGTGCCGCGAAGTGCTCGCCACGCCCCACGCGCCCCTGCTGTCGGGCAGTGCATGCGGTCCGTCCGGGTGGCGCGAGTCGGTGAGGCTCCAGAGCTGAACGGGCGTGGATTCGTCGAAGGCGACCAGTACACGGCCGTGCTGCTGCAGGCCGAGACCGTCGAACCGGCCGGGCCTCGGCACCGTCGAGATGCGCTGCGGCCGGTGCCGGTCGGAGATGTCCCAGAGTTCGATCGTGTCCAGGCCGTTCGAGAGCGCGAGCAGGTTGCTCTCGGTGCTCGCGACTGCCAGCGGCACGGAGGTGGGATCGGCTGGGCCGGGTGAGGGGACTGTGGCATCGAGGACCGGTTTTGTCGGGTCGCTCGCGTCCCACAGCGCGACCGGTTGCTTGTCGCCGAGGGTCAGCAAGGTGTGATCGTCGTCGAGGAAGGAGACGCTCGTCCAGGCTTTGGGGAGAGACGCCGCGAGGTGCGGGCGGCGCTGATCGCCGATGTCCCAGAGCTGATACCCGTTGTCCGGGTCATGGGTGACGAGGATTCGCCCGGCGAGGCCGAACACCGATCCGGGTCCGAAGGTATCCAGGCTCTGCGGAATTCGCGCCGCCGGGGTGGTCCAGATCCGTAGCTGCCCGTGGTCGTCCCCGGTGGCCACGGTCTGGTTGTCCGACTGGAACGCGACGGCCCGGGTGGCGACCGAACCGGGGCGTACATATGGGCCCGGGGTGAGCATCGAGGACGGCTGCGGGTGCTGATCGAACTTGAACAGCTTCACCGAGCCGCCTGTGCCCACCGTCGCGAAGGTCCGGCCATTGGCACTCACCGCCGAGGAGAAGTAGTCATCGCTGCCGTCCGACGGATCGAGGGGCTGCGCCGACCCCGGGTGGCTCGGGTCCGTGAGGTCGAAGTAGTTGATCTCCCCGTACGTACCGGTGGTCAGCAACAGGTTTCCGGCCGGGTGGAAGGCCACCGTCCAAGCGCTCTTGACCGGGAGCGTCGACAGCACGCTCGGGTGGGCGCCTGTCAGGTCCCAGAGTCGGACCGTGCCGCCGTTGCTCGCGGCGGCCAGCAGTCGGCCGCCGGGGTGGAAGGCCACTCCGGTGACGTCCTGAAAATCGGCCTGGAGGGTGGCGAGTGGGGCGGGGCCCGCCGGATCGGTGATGTTCCACAGCTGCGCGGCTCCGCCGTCGGCGCCGGTGGCGAGGGTGCGCCCGTCCGGGCTGAAGGCCAGGTCGTACGCGACCCCGGTCTGATCGGGCGTGCTGCTGAGCAGCGTCGGGTGGTGGGTGTCGGCGACGTCGTACAGTTGGAGCGAGTCCTTGCCGTGCACCGCGAGCAGGCGGCCGCTCGGGGCGAAGGCGAGGGCGGCGGTGCCGTCGGTGGAGAAGGCGCCCGCGTAGGTCGGGTGGTGCTGGTCGAGGACGTCCCACAGCCGCACCTGGTGGCTATTGTCGGAGCCGGCGAGCGTCTTCCCGTCCGCACTGAAGGCGAGGCTCACCACGGCCCCCGGCTTGTGTTCCGTTGCGGCGGGGTCGTCCAGCGCGACCGGGTAAGGGGCCTCGGCCGAGGCGTACAGCTGATCGCGAGCGCCCTTGGTGGGGGCGGTGTGGAAGGCGGCCAGGCTGAGTCGAAGCGCCATCCCGGGGTCGACGTCGCGCACCTTGCCGGCCTCGTCGGCGAGTTGGGCGGAGGCGATCTGGGCCGCGCGGTGCGCGGCGGCCCGGCTCTGCTGGACGGCGATCAGTCCGGCGACCAGGCCCAGGATCGCGGTGAGCGCGGCGGCGCCGAGACCGAATCGGCGCAGCCGGGCTAACCGGATGCCGGCGGCCAGGAACTCCTGCTCCTCCTCCGTGAGTTCGGGCCGATGGTCGGGTTGTTCGGCCCATTTGCGGGTGCTCGCCAGACGTTGGCCACGCAACAGGCCGGCCCGGCTGCGGTCGTCCCATAGCCATGCCTCGGTCGCCTCGGCGAGCCGTTGGTGGGCCAGCAGGCCCGGGCGGTCCTCGGTGATCCAGTCGCGCAGGCGGGGCCAGGCGCGCAGCAGCGCCTCGTGGGTGATCTCGACGGTCTCGTCCCGCTGGGCGAGCAGTCGGCCCCGGATCAGGGCGTCAAGGATGTCGGGGTGCGGGATATCACGGAGCAGGTCCTCCCGGGCGATCCGGCGGCGGGTGTCATCGGTGTCGTCGCCGAGTCTCACCAGGCGCAGCAGCATCGACCGGGCCGCTCGCCGCCCGGGCTCGTCGAGGCCCAGGTACACGCCGTCCGCCGTGGTGGCCACCGAGTTCTCGATGCCGCCAGCGTCCCGGTACGCCTGGACGGTCAGCGTGTGGCCGTGGCGTAACTGCCAAGTGGCGCGCAGCGCGTGCGCGAGCAGCGGGAGTCGGCCCGCCTCGTACTCGCCGTCGGCGGTGCCGCCGAGATCCTGCAACAGCAGCTCGACCAGGCCGGGTTCGACCTCCAGCCCGACCGACCGGGCGGGGAAGAGGACCGCCTCGCGTAGGCCCTGCTCGGTCAGCGGCCGGACGATGATCGGCCGGTCCTCCAGGGCGGCACGCAGCTGGGGGTATTCGGCGGCCCGGGCGTAGAAGTCGCCGCGCAGGCCGTAGCCCACCAGCGCGCCCGCCTCGGCCAACCCGGCTAGCAGGTCCAGGAATTCGCGCCGCTCCCGGTCGTCCTGAGCGAGCGTGAAGAGTTCCTCCAGCTGGTCGACCAGAACGATCGTGCGGCCTCCGTCCGACGGCTCCGCCAGCCGGCGGCGCGCCTCGGCCATCGGATGGGCGGTGGGGGTGAACACCACCCGCGGCCATTCGGCCGACCCCGGCGCGGGTAACCGGCCCTCGGCGAGCGCGGGCAGCAGGCCTGCCCGCAGCAGCGAGGACTTGCCCGCGCCGGAGGCGCCCAGCACCAGCAACGGCCTGCCGGTGGTGCGGCGTTCGTCCAGTCGGACCAGGAGGTCGGCGATCTCCCGCTCCCGGCCGAAGAACCACCGGGCCTGCTCGGTGTCGAAAGCCGTCATGCCCGGGTACGGGCACTCGGTCACCGGCTCGCCGCCCGGCTCGACCTTCCGGGTGCCGTGCACACCGTCGCTCAGGTGCATGTGCAGGTCGCGCCCGGCCACGTACGCCCGGGCGTCGTCGGAGGCGTTCACCTGCAGGTGAACCTGCGGTTCGTCCTCGCTCATCGCTCGGTGATGTGCAGGTCGCGCCCGGCCACGTACGCCCGGGCGTTGTCGGATGCGTTCACGTTCACCGTAGTGCCACCGGACCCGCTCCCGGTCTCGGGCAGGTGCGGGGCCAGCTCGTCCAGCAGGCGGCGCAGCTCGTCGGCGAGCTGCGGATCGCCCTCACGCAGCAGCCTGGCCAGCCGGCGGCGCCAGTCACCGATCAGCTCCTGCTCCGCCTGCTCGTCGCCGCTCTCCCGAGCCGTCAGCACCTCGCCGCGGGTCTCCTCCAGTTCGGCCACCACGGCCGCGGCCCGCTCCGGGTGCACCTTGCCCCACAACCATCCGACGGCGCTCTTGGCCTTCTCCCAGCTCTCGGTGGCCAGCAACTGGACCACGGTGGTCGCCGCGGTGGCCGCCAGCGCGGTCAGCTCCGGATCCATACCCGTCCCCCTGCGCGAGTCAACTCCCTGACGACCGTTCACCTTAGCCCGAACGGCCTACTACCGGTGGCATGTCATGGCAGGCCCTTGAACAGCGAAGCGTCATACACCGCAAGCGGATTGCGGATGCCTTCTCAGTCGAGGGCCTCTGCAGCGTTCGTCCCGGCTGCCGGTGGGGGAGGCAAGCCGAGGTGGATTCGATGGACGCGAGGGGGCGATGGTGGGAAGGAAGCGCAGGTCGGCGACGGCCAGGCGGCGGGCGGCCAGACTGAAGATGTTCGGGATCGGTGGGTTGGTCGCTGCCGTGCTGCTGGTGATGTTCTGGCACCTGGTGTGGGTGTACGTCGTGGTCGCGCTGGCGGTCTCGGGCGCCCTGGTGGGCGGCTGGACGCTGTGGCGCAAGGACCGTGCTGCCCGGGCCGAGGACCGGCGGTGGCGGGCGCTGGACGCCGTCGCGGCTGGGCACCGCACGCTGGCCGAGGTCGACCGGATGACCGGCACCGAGTTCGAGGGCTTCGTGGCTGGCCTGTGCCGACGGGACGGCTGCACCCAGGTGGAACGGGTCGGCGGGGCCGGCGACAACGGCGCCGACATCAAGGGCGTCCTGCCCGACGGCCGGACCATGATCGTGCAGTGCAAGAGATACGCGCCGGGCAACGCGATCCCCGCCCGGGAGATCCGCGACATGATGGGCGCGCTACAGCATCATCGAGCCCAGGTCGCCGTGTTCGTCACCACCTCCCGGTTCACCCGTCCCGCCCAGAACCTGTGCATCGAGCACGGCATCTGGGCCCTGCACCGCGACCTGCTCGGCCTGTGGAACAACGGCGCCAGCCTGCTCTCCTTCCCCCAGATCAACGGAGCCGGACAAGGCGACCGCCAGCACCAAACACGGTGGAGACGCACCTACGAGAAGTAGACGACTCAGCCGGGCGCGACCTTGTCCCAGGTCGCGCCCGGGGCGCACGGGGCAGCTGCCGCAGACCGGGCGGAGCCAGGCCGGCGAACCGGCCGCGCGGCTACCGCGCCCACCCGACAGCTACGCCCGTGTCGCATCCAGCTGTCGCGCCCCTACCACACCCGGGGAAAGCACCCATCCACGCAGGTCACAGCACACGACAGCACCCCACGCGACAGCCTGCGCCCGGGGACGCGACAGCGGCAGCAGGCCGCCGGCGGGGACGGGCCGATCTGGCGCCGCGCTCGGGCAGGAGCCAGGACACCCCGGCCACCCAGCAGGCAGGCGCCGGCCCCGGCCGGCGGTGATCCGTCCGTCCAGCCGGGGCGGTTGCACGGATCGCGGGTGTGACGCGGACTGCGTTACACCCCCGTGTTGCACCAGTGGCGGGATATCCGTGCGGGTCAGGGGTGTAACGCAGGTTCTGCGTTACACCCGCGTTGCACCCCGCGTTGCAGTCGGCGGCCGGGGTGCACAGGTGACCTGTGACAGCGGAGCTGGACGGCGTGTCACTGAAGTTGGACCGAACGCAGTTCCTGCCAGCGAAGTTGGACCGCACCAGGTCGGAGCAGCGCGCCCGGGTTGTGCACCCGCCGCCGGAGGCCGGACAGCGCGCCGGCGGTGATCCCCGCACCGACTTCGGACAGGCCGTCCAATTAGCAGGAGGACGGGCCCGAGAGTCCGACGTACGACCGCGTCGGCCCCTGACCAGCAGTGATCAACTTCGCTGTCACGAACTGCGTTCGGTCCAACTTCAGTGGCACGCCGTCCAAGTTCGCTGTCACACGACACGGGGCGCGGGCAGCAGCGGGAGCGCGGCAGCCGTGCTCACCCGGCGGTCGTGTCCCTCCAGCCGGCGCACGACGGGCAGTCGACGTAGGCCACCGTAGCCACGCACCCCGCCGGGCAGTCCGCACAGCTCTGCAGGCCCTGCTCGATGGCCTCCTCCTCCGCGCCTTCGTTGAACTCGGGGTCGTCGCGCATCCACTGGCGGGAGTGCGTGTAGAGCTCGCCGGTGGAGGTGATCGCCTCGAAGCGGACCCGGCAGCCGCACACCACCACTCCGGTCGCCACCAGCGCCGGGCTGCGCTGTGGCTCCTGGCGGCGCAGCCACGCCCGCTGTTGTGTGAACAGCGAGTGGTTCTGCTGGTCCACGCGGTCCATGGTGTACTCCGCGCCGGAGAAGAACAGGTCCCTCTGGTTCGGGTCGGCGTCGATGTGCAGGGCGAGCCAGTGCTCCACCGCCAGGGTGATCGCGCACTCGGGCGCGTACTCCTGGCTCAGCACGCGCAGCGCCAGCGCATCGAACTCGTCCACGGGCACCGTCAGGTCCAGGCGCCCGGCCATGGCCAGGCCGACGAGCTCCGCGGAGCGCTCCGCCACCGGCCAGCCCACGCGCTCCTCGACGTGGAGGCCCCAGGCGGGCATGTCCTCGGGGCGGCGATGTCGCACGATTGCGTTGATAGCGGTCATTTGGTGTCAGATCTTCTCGTCCGGGCTGTACTTGAGATCTGACCCCACTTCACCTGTGGACAACTTTCCACGCCCTGCCGCCATACCAGCATGAAAGCAATTAAAGCGGGATGGATCGGGCATCGGCGCCGCCCGGTCGGCGGCCGCCTCCAAGAACCTGTCGCACCTGGCTGTCGCGCCCAGACCTCGCACGGGGTGAGCGCCCATCCGCCCAGGTCACAGGACACGACAGCCCCCAACGCGACAGGGGGCGCGACAGGGCCCGGCAGAGCACATGGCGGAGCCAGGGCGATCTGACGACGCCACCGGAGAACGCGCACACCAAGCCGCCGAGCAGCCGGAGCGGCTCGGCGGGCTCAGGCTCGGCGGGCGCTGACCCCGGCCGGGCCCGGCGCCCGCCGAGAAGCGTCCCGGGCCGTCTCTGCCCGCCGTGTCCGAGGAACACGGCTGCCAGGTCCGGCGGGGCGGCTTGGCGGCCTTCCGGGGCCGCCCGCGCGCCCCGGCCCCCGCCCCACCGCGAGCGGCCGGCACCAGCCGGACGCGAGAGAAGAAAAGCCCGCCGCAGGCGCAACGAACCCTCACCGCCACCGCCCCACCCAACCAGCCAACCACCACCCACAAAGCCAAGGACAGGAAGGGGAAGGAGAGGGTTGTCGGGGTGGTGAGTTTCGCCTTGACGGCCACTCACCACGCCTCCTGACCTGCGCTTTCATCCGAAAACAGGGCGATCCGGCGAGAGGGAGCGGCCTCCGGTTCACGCACCGGTTCACACCACCGGTTGTCGCACCGGTTAGAACACCCGTTGTCGGATCGTGACCGGATCGGCCGATCTTGGTAAGAAATCCGGTGAGAACCGCGGGCTTACCTACGGGTGCTCGCCGCCACCGGGGCGGCGGGCCCCGACCTTTGAGGAGCCCGTGATGGCGACGCCGCCCGAGATCGACCACGCCGTGGTTGCCGCGCTGTACCAGTTCCGGATGGCCACGGCCGAGCAGCTGCGCATCCTGCACACCCCAGACAGCCAGCCGGAGCTGATGCGCCGCCGGCTGCGCAAGCTGAAGGGCGAGGGCCTGGTCGAGGACGTCGTCCTCCCGCAGGCCGGACGGCTGCGGGCCTGGTACCTGACCGAGCGGGGCGCGCGGATCGCCACCCGCTTCCCCGAGCTGGAGAACGTGGCCTCCCCGCCGCTGCCCGAGGACAAGACCGAGGCGCGGCTGCGGGTCGGACACATCCCTGGCCGTCACCCGCACCCAGGCCGCCTTCGTCGCCGGCGCCCGCAAGGACGGGGACGAGTGCCGACCGCTGGACTTCCTGCCAGAGGTCTACCACCGCTACGGCGAAGGCCGGGAGGGCGCCATCATCCCCGACGGCCTGCTGCACTATGCGACCGGCGGCCCTGGCCGGATGCTGTGCCGGGCGTTCGTCGAGGTGGACCGCGGCACCATGGCCAGCGAGAAGCTCGCCGCCAAGCTGATCGGCTACGCCCGCTTCCGCGAGCACCACCCGATCCCGCCGCACCTGCGGCGCACCGTCGGCGCGCAGAGCGTCCTGCCGGCCTGGCAGCAGCACTACGTGGTCTTCCCGCGGCTGCTGTTCGTCCTGGCCGACACCGGCGAGCGCGCCGCCCGGCAGCGCATCCGCGACCTCCAGGGCATCGCCGACGCCCACCCGCTCGTCGCCCGGATGCTGATGACCGTGAAGGCCGGCGCAGCCCGCCTGGCCGACCTCGAGCAGCACGGCACCAGCGCGGCGGTCTGGCACACCCTCACCGACCACACACGGCCCCTGCGCGGGGCCTGGGAGCTGTAGGGCGCAGCGGCGGGCGGGGGCGGCATCAAGGTGCCCGCCCCGGCCATCAAGAGATTCTGGGGCCGTCATCAAGGTGCCCGTCCCAGGCATCAAGGTGTCCGGGGCGGACCATCAAGGAGTCCACCAAGGTTGGTGCTGTTCGCGGCACCAACCTTGGTGGCGGCCGTTACGTGATCGTTGCGGCCAGGGGGGCTGTTCACCAAGGTATCCGCCAAGGTTCGCGGGGTTGCCTTCGGCGACCGTGTGGAGCATCCGGCTCCGCGCTCGGCCGGAGGGAACCTCTGCGATGACGAAGGATGACGGCGCCAGGACGAAGTCCAGGGCGAGGACCGGGGCGGAGCCGGACAGCGAGGTGCGGGAGGTGGAGATCACCTGGGCCGTCATGGCCGCGCTGTTCCAGTTCCGGATCGCCACCGCCGAGCAGCTGCGCCGGCTGACCGCCCCGGACGCGGGCATCGAGAAGATGCGCGGCCGACTGCGGCGCCTGCGCGACGAGGGCCTGGCCGAGGAACTGGTCCTGCCCCAGTCCGGGCGGACCAGGGGCTGGTACCTGACCGAGCACGGGACCAGGGTCGCCGGCGCCTTCCCCGAGCTGGCGGACATCCCCGCCCCGAGGACGCCCGGCGACAAGAGCGCCTTCAAGTACACCCTGTGGCACCAGCTCGCCGTCGTACGCACACACCTGGCGTTCCTCGCCGACGCCCGCAGGCGCGGTGACCGCTACGGGCCGTTCGACTTCATCCCGGAGATCACCCACCGCTTCGCCGAGGGCCGCGAGGGCACGGTGCGCCCGGACGGCCTGCTCTACTACAGCCGCACCGGCGCGGACGGCGCCCGCGTCACCAACCTGGCGTTCGTCGAAGTCGACCGCGGCACCATGGGCGGGCCCCGGCTGGCCGCCAAACTCAACGCCTACGCCCGCTACTGGGCCACCGCGCCACTGCCGGCCGGAGTACGGTCCGGCACCATCGAGGCGCAGGACGGCGGCGTGCCGCTGTGGGAACGCCGCTACGTGCACTTCCCCAGGCTGCTGTTCGTCCTCACCGGCACCGGCGAGACCGGGTTCTTCAACCGGGTCGACCAGCTCCACCTCCACGCCCGCGACCGGCATGTCGCCAGGATGCTCGCCACCGTGCCGGCTGGCGCCGCCCGGCTGGAGGACCTGGAGACCGAGGGGTACGACGGCGCGGTCTGGTGGCCCCTGGTCGATCCGGACGCCGATGCCATGCCCTGGTGGAAGCTCACCGGCAGCGGGCGCTGACGGCAGCGGCGCCGATTCCTTGATGGCCTGCCCCGATCCCGGGGGCGGGCCATCAAGGAATCCACCGGGCACCGGGGGCGGGCATCAAGGAATCGGCGGGAGGGCCTGGGGAGACCATCAAGGAATCGGCGCGAGCCCCGGGGAGGCCATCAAGGTAACGGCCGGCCGCGCCCGGGAGAACAACATCGTCCCTCCACCCCTCCCCCTCCCGCCCGCTTCCTCCTCCGGCCGGTGGCGTCGCGAAGCGGGGCCGCCGGGCCGCCGCGCAGCGGACTACCCGTCACGCCGTCGGCGCGCAGCATCAGGTGGCCGGGATCTTGTCTCCGCTCCTGCTCTGCGCGCCGACTCTTCTACTCGTCCTCTTCTTCGACGGCTCCGGTGCTCGGACTTCACCCAGCACCCGCCGAGGTGTCCTGGGAGAAGTAGTCGGCGCCCGGCGACCTATGGACAAAAGGCCGCTGAGCTGCGCGAACTCCGCTTCCGGCGGCGCCGTCTGGGGCAAGCCCGAGTAGCAACCTCAAGTAGCAAGCCCGAGTAGCAACCGGCAGTAGCAACCTCCAGAAGCAACCGCAGAGGCAACCCGCGCCGGGGCGGCTGCGCCGTGTGCTCGGGAGGTGTGCCGGGACACGTTAGTTGTCACCTGGACAGGCTTGTTGTCACCGCGGGGAAACACTCGTGCCGCGCCGGTGTCGGCCCCCTTGTCCTGTCGCACCGCAGATGGCGGATTCTCACTCGGTCTCATCCGTGCTGTCGGGATCTCACCGCTTCGCGTGCCGAGTGCGAGCTTTTGTGTCCCGTCTCGCTGAGCTTGGATGAGTCTCACTAATCCGGGCTGGGCGGCCTCGGTTCTCAGGTTTGGTGGCTGCCGTCGAGAGTGCTGTCACTCTCTGGGGTGACTTCCGTCCCGTTCTGGGTGGCTTGTCTCACGGAATCCGTGATGGTCATGCTCATGGGTGGGCTACGAGCGTTGAACGGCGGCGCTCCGCCGCAGGTGTCGGATTTCGATCTGGCCTGGCTGGAGCACGGAGTCGAGGTACGGAAGCCTCTGGACCATGCGGCCGAGGTGGCCTTCGAGAAGGCGACTCCGGTCCGGGACTTCCCGTCGTACCGAGGGCAGCGGCACTTTCCCGGGCTGTACTGGGCGGCAACGACCGGGCGGCATGTCGGGTTCGAGTCGTGGTTGGAGCGCGATCACGCGATCCTCTTGGACTTCGATCCGCAGGTCGTGGGGTTCGCTTCGCAGCCGTTCTGGTTGTTCTGGCGTGATGAGGCGTCGGGCCGTGGCCGCTCGCACGCGCCGGACTACTTCGCACGGGCGGACGACGGGACGGGCCTGGTGCTGGACTGCCGTCCGAAGGATCGTGTCGATGCCCGGTCCGCCGCGTCGTTCGCCGCGATGCGCCTCGCGTGTTCACAACTGGGCTGGGCCTACCGGCTGGCCGGGGAGATCCCCGCGGTGCGGGCGGCGAACCTGCGGTGGCTGGCCGGCTACCGCCACCGCCGGTATGGGGAGTCGGCGGGTCTGAACGCGGCAGTGACCGCAGCCTTCGCCGTCCCTGCACCGCTGGTGGCCCAGGCCGCAGCGGTCGGCGACCCCATCCAGGTTCTCCCAGTGGTGTTCCACCTGCTGTGGTGCGGACAGCTGACTGCGGACCTGTCCTACCCGCTGAGCGACCGCACCCTCGTGAGCCGGAGTGAGGAACGATGAGGCAGGCAAGTCCGCGTGGAGTTCTGCGCGTTGGCGATCGCGTTCGCTTCGATGGGCGGGTCCATTCGGTGGCCGGACTCGCGGGAACCACGGTCCGGCTGATCGACAGCAGCGGGGCGCCATCGTTGGTGATGTTCAGCCACCTGATGGCCTCCGACGGGTTCGAGCTTCTCGACTCCGAGCCGGACACCCCGGCGCTTCCGGCGTTCGGATTGCTGGACACAGTTCCTGAACCTGCTTTGCGCAAGGCTCAGTTCTTCGAGCGCCACCTGATCGAGACCGAGACCGGGGTGCCTCCGGATTCACCACCGGGCACGGCTCCCCGGCCGGAGTTCGACCCGAAGTGGCGCACGATCAACGAGCGGATCGTCGCGAAGGCCGCCGAGTTGACCGCTTCGGGGACACCGGTCTCGGAGCGCACGTTGCACCGCATGAGGGTGAGGTGGCGTGACTCTGGCGTCTGGGGTCTGGTCGACCGGCGGGCCACTCGACTGTCCATGCCAAGTACCGGGCGGGCCGACGAACGCCTGGTGGAGGCCCTTATCGAGGTGCTGGCCGATCAGGAGGACAAGTCGACCGGCACCCGGAGCCGAGTGATGCGCCAGGCGGAAAGGCTGGTGGCCGAACGTCACGGTGAGGGGGTGGTGCCCATCCCGCCTCGGTCGACGCTCTACCGGCTGGTCAAGGTTCTGTCCGAGGGCCGGCACAGTTTCGATGCGGCCACGACCAGGCGGTCGCTGGCCCGCCGGCCGGAGGCGCCGTTCACTCCGACGATGGCGGCTCGGCCGGGCGAGATCGTGCAGATCGACACCACTCCGCTGGACGTGCTGGCTGTCCTGGACGACGGGGTGACCGGCCGGGTCGAATTGACCATCGCTGTCGATGTCGCGTCGAGGACGATCTGCGCGGCCGTTCTTCGACCAGCTGGCACGAAGGCCGTCGATGCCGCCCTGCTGCTGGCACGGATGATGGTGCCCGAGCCGATGCGGCCCGGGTGGGCGGACGCGTTGCGCATGTCGGCCTCGCTGATCCCACACGCCCGCCTGATGAGTATCGACGCCCGCCTGGAGCATGCTGCGGCCAAGCCGGTGATCGTCCCAGACACGATCGTCGTCGACCGCGGGAAGGTCTTCATCTCCGACACGTTCACCGCGGCCTGCCGGTCGCTGGGCATCTCGATCCAGCCCGCGCGGCCGGCGACCCCGACGGACAAGGGCGTGGTCGAGCGGACCTTCTCCTCGATCAACACCCTGTTCTGCCAGCACGTCGCCGGCTACGTCGGCTCCAACGTCACCCATCGGGGACAGGACGTCCGGGCGGTCTGGAGCATCGCCGAACTCGCCGACCTCTTTCAGGAGTGGGTCGTCGCCTGCTGGCAAAGCCGGCCGCACGACGGGTTGCGCAGTCCGTTCCTACCCGGCAGGGCGCTGTCGCCCAACGACGTCTACGCGCTGATGGTCTCACGCACGGGACATCTGCCGGTCTGCCTGAGCGGGGACGACTACATCGAGCTGCTGCCGGTGGAGTGGCGGAAGATCAACGACTACGGGATCACCATCGACTACCGCACCTACGACTGCCGGGAGTTGGGCCCCTACCGGCGCCAGCCCTCGGGCATCGACGTCAAGGGCAATCTCTGGGAAGTCCACTACGACCCCTACGACCTCTCTCACGTCTGGGTACGCGACACACGGGCCGAGGGATGGATCACCGTTCCGTGGACCCGGCTGGGGACGGTCTCGGCGCCGTTCGCGGACTTCACCTGGCGCCATGCGAGATCGTTGCTGGCCGCGAAGGGGGCGGACGGCACTGACGAGGGCGCTATTGCGGCTGCGGTCGAGGACCTGCTGACGCGGGCCGGGTCCGGACCCGACAGGCGGGTCGCCGCACGAACCCGGGCCGCGTCCGCGGTCCCCGTCCGCCCGGCCGCCGAGCCTCCCCGGGATGAGGTCGAAGAGGCCGAACCGGACGAGGACGAGGTGATCGGCAAGGTCATCCCCTTCGGCGTGTTCGACGCCTTCACTGACGGGAGCCGCTGATGACGCACGTCCTGGAGCCGGACAGGACCGAGCACCCTCTGACGACGAAGGAAGGCTGGTCCGCCTTCGTCCAGGAGAGCATCGCACCGCCGGTCGCCCTGCCGCCGGCCGTTCTACAGCGGCTGAGCGAGCCCGAGCGGGCGGACTACGACCAGGCCCGCGAGGACTACCACGCCCAGCTGGTGATCGTCTCGACTCCGACGATCCGCCATGTCGCAGCGACCGGCCGCAAGCGCATCCTGCTCAACCGGCACCAGCACTCGGCCCGCCGGGGACTGATCGTCTCCGGTCTCGCCGGGACCGGGAAGACCACCGCTATCACCCAACTGGGCAAGAACTACGAACAACTGGGGCGACGTCGGGGAGAGATCCCCCCGAAGGCCCTGCCGGTCGTCTACGTCACGGTCCCGCCGGCCGCGACCCCGAAGATGCTGGCCATCGAGTTCGCCCGGTTCATCGGACTGCCGCTGCCGTCCCGCTACAGCCAGGTCGAAGTCACCAACAGGGTCTGCGACCTGCTCTGCACACTCGGCTGCCGCCTTGTTCTCATCGACGAGCTGCACAATCTCGACATCGGCACACGGGTCGGTGCCGAGGCGTCGGACCAGATCAAGTACCTCTCCGAACGCATCCCGGCGACGTTCGTCCTGGCCGGCGTCGACGTTGAGGGAACCGGGCTGTTCGCCGGACGCCGCGGCGGACAGATCGCCAGCCGCTACAGCCTCATCCCCACCAGCCCGTTCCGGCACAAGACCGCGGAAGAACGGGCGGCTTGGCAGTCGCTCGTCGCGACGCTGGAGGAAGCACTACGGCTGCACGCGCACCGGCCGGGCACCTTGCTCAAACTCAGTGCCTACCTGCACGACCGCACGGGCGGCATGATCGGCAGCCTGTCCCACCTCGTCCGGGAAGCAGCCCTGGACGCCATGCTCGACGGCACGGAAGGGATCACACGCGCCTCTCTGGAGCGTGTCGACCTGGACGAGAGCGCCGAGCAGCAGAACCTCCCCCGCGCACGCCAGCGCCGCGCACGCGCTTCGAAGCGAACCGCGTGATCACCGGGCTGCGGGTTCTCCCCTTCGCGCCACCGCCCGTTCACGGCGAGACGATCGGCTCCTACTTGAACCGGCTCGCCGACGCGAACCACCTCACCATCGGGCACCTCTCGTCCTTGATCGGCCCAGGACGCCGATATCGCCGAGATGACAACCGAGTCGGCTATTGGACGACCTCGATGCTGCCCCGGCTGGCCGCCCTGACCGGGCGGAGCGTGTCCTCGCTGGTCCACGCGATGCCTCCGCTCGGCACGATCCGCGATCCGGGTCTGCGACTGCCGCCCTCCCTTATTGAAGAGATCACCGAGCCTCGGCGACGTCCGGCCTGTCAACTCTGCATGGCCCGATGCCACATCCGCGGCCTCGTCGTCCGAAACACCCCGTCGCACGACTGCGTCTGCCATCAACATCACCGTTGGCTTCTCGGCGACGAACAGCACGGCCTGGCACAGCTGCCCGAGATCCTGCGCGCCAACCGTCGGCACAGGCGGATCGTCCGCCGCGGCACCCACGCTTCCACGGCACTCGCCTACATAGACGCCCGCGACCGCCTGCTCAAGTGGTTCACCGCCGATGCCAGCACACCGGCGCTTCAGCAGCGATGGCACGATCGACTCCAGGTGCTGGGAGAGGACCCCTTCGGCGACCCATACCGTCCATCCGACGCACGAATCGAGCTGGCCACCTATCCCGAAGCCGTTGTTCTCACCGAATTGTTCGTCTCACCGCACTGGCGAGACCATCCCCAGTTGCCCGCAGAAGCGGCACGGCGTCTCGACATCTCTCCCCGGCAGCTGCCACCTGACGTGACCAGGAAACCGCTACTTCAATGAGAACCCTGACGCGGCCGTCTCAGACCTCTCTCGGGGAGTGCTCAAGGCGATCCGGGCGTTTCAAGGTGATGCAAAGTCATGAAGCGTCAAGCTCACGCCGAGTCGTCCAGATGGTGGAAGGCTCCTTCGAACTCTCCAGACGCGAGCAGCTCGGCGATCACGCTCACCATCCCTCGGATGCCGGGATCCCGA
Organism: Kitasatospora sp. NPDC101155; assembly: GCF_044768305.1. Lineage (NCBI taxonomy): Bacteria > Bacillati > Actinomycetota > Actinomycetes > Kitasatosporales > Streptomycetaceae > Kitasatospora > Kitasatospora sp. NPDC101155. Next base: position 15,773 of record NZ_JBIWPN010000042.1, read on the forward strand.
ACGATCAGCCCGTCCGAGCACCAGAAGCACCGGCCGCCTGCGGCTTCTCCCGTCTCCTCCCACCTCTTCATCAACCGGCTGACCTCGGCGACTGTGAAGATCGTCGCACTCCAGCGTGAGCCATTTGGGAGGCGAACCTCAGCATCGACGTTGCAGACCTGGTCGAGTACATCACCAGGGTTCGAGAGGAAGAAAGCCTCGAAGCCATCGGTTCGGACACGATAGTAAGGGCCGTCCCATCCGGCCTCGGAACGCAGTTCCGTGCTCATGCTGGTCACCTGGGGAGGATCCCAGCCCGCGACGCCGGGCACAACTGGCTTGCGGGCAGCTGATCACACTGGTGACACCCAGGCCAGTGAGCAGGTAGTTTGCGGGACGACAGAGAGAAGAGTTCGCATGGACTCCCGGATCATCCGCATCCGACGCAAACTAGCCAAGGTGCCCTACGCCGCGCTGCGAAGCCACTCCTTCGGTGAAGAGAAGCACCGGTTCCGCCTCGAACCCCCGCTGCCGGACACGAAGGTCGCCGAGTTCGAGGCCGACCACCACATCGAACTGCCCGATCCCTACCGCAGCTTCCTGACCACACTGGGCGGGGGCGGAGCATCGCCTTTCTACGGCCTGCTGCCGTTGCAGTCATGCCGACCGTTCACGATGGACCACCAAGGCGAGCCCAGCCGCCCTCGGGGGTTCACGTTCGCCAGCTGCCCGCCTCACCGAGGTGACCTGTTCCTGCACATCATCGAGGCAGGGTGCACCGACCTGGTGCTTCTCGGTATCACCGGTCCCCTGACGGGCCGCGTCATTACCGGAAACGCTGACGGCTTCTGGGGCCCCAACGTCTCGTCGGCCACTGACTTCCTGGCCTGGTACGAACGCTGGCTCGACCACATGCTCGCTGGGCGCGACAACCGTGACCTCGAACTGACCTCACCAGCCCTGCGAGCGCCGGTCGACCGCATCCTGAGGCAGCACCGGAACTGCACCCGAAGGGTCCATGCCGCATAGAACGCCAGCATCACTTCGATCGCGCCAACGATCATGGAGTAGCCCATGGGTGCGCTACCGCGATGTCCCGCGCGTGTCAGGACCCACAAACGCAGCCATCCGTTGCTTGGAGCGCGATCGACTGATACCCGGGATCGTCGCCACGGCCGTGAGCGTGTGGTCCGCCCGAGTCCACGGGACCCAGCGACGTTGGAAGCCATGGGAGGCCGAATTCACCTGCGCCTGCTGCGGCGAAGGCTGGGCCCGCGACAAGCTCGAAGAGACTATCTTCATGCTCCCGCCCCGAGCCTCAGGCGAACTACGAGCACGGGTCGATGGTCTGGACTCGGTGTTGCTGCGGCGGACCCATCACGAACCACAGGCAGCTTCCGAACTGGCCTGGTGGCACCGCAGGTTCTGATCACGGGAGCTCGCGCTCGTCGCCCCTGGAAAATGCCATCTTCAATGAGACTCTCGCCACCGACGTCCCAGCAAAAATGACAATTCGCAGGCCAGGGCCCCCTTGTCAGACCGTGATCGACGGGATGGCCATCCCCTCTTGACCAGGCACACCACCAAGGCGTCGGGCCTACCCGCCTCGAATCCCAATCAGACCTGACAACTCGCAGGCTAAGTAGGCATCTACATGTCGCGATGAATGAGACGGGACACTTATGCATCGTTCGGGTGGTTTGGTGGCGTTAACGGCCTGAAATGGCCCCACGTTTCCGGCTCGAACTGGCCCCACTGTGAGGCTGTGGCGAGGATCGTTCCGGCCTGAGGTGGCTCCGGCCTCCGGTTCGAACCGGCCCCAGCTCAATTCGGCCGGAATGGGAGAATCCTCGGCGTCACGATGTGGAAGGCACGGTCGGTGCCGACGCGGGAGGGGGAGGACATGACCCGGAGGGCACTGGGCTACTGGAGGTCTGCACGTGCACCGGAGCTGCCGGATCCGGTGCCGTTGGTGGACGAGGTATGGGATGAAGAGGAGCAATGGCTGGTCGCGATGTACCTCGACCGGGGCCAGCTGGGACGCGAGTTCATGGGGTTCTCCCGGTGCCGCATATGCCAGTGCCTCAACGGCAACGCCGAGCGGATGGACGACGAGTTCCTATGGCCGAGCGGACTCAGTCACTACGTGAGTGAGCACTCGGTCAAGCTCCCCGCCGAGTTCATCAGGCATGTTCTGCGTCGACTCGATGAGCTGGAAGAAGCTGACTACGACCTCACCTGGTGGAAGGAGCAGGCCCACCGGGCCTGAGTCGAGCCCGAGCCGGTGTTGATGGCGAACATTCGCTGGTTGTCGGGCTACCGGCACCCCCGTTACCGGGTCGGCGCCGTTGTCGACCGGCTGCGGGAGGTCTTGCGGAAATCGGCTCTGCCGGCGGTCGCCCGGGTTGCATTCGAGTCGGTGACCCCGGTACGACGGTTCTCGTCGTACCGCGGGCAGCGGTATCTGTCGCGCCCGCCGTGGATCAGGTGCTTGATCTCGTGCACCGCACCTGGGGTGAGACCGGTGAGACGCTCGCGGTCGTGGCCATGGCACATCCTCCAACGCATCGCGAACCTGCAGACCGGGCCCGGCCGGGCCGGTACCGAGTAGCGGCCGAGAGGGATGCTCGGTGCGCTGGCGGGGGCCTCAGTCGCTATGGGCGATAGGCTCGGGATCAGCGTCGAGCGCATCGAGCACCGCGTCGCCGTTCGCCCTCGCCCACTCGGTCAGCATGTGGATCGGATCGATCAACGTTGCCCCGAGCGGCGTGAGCTCGTACTCGACGCGGGGAGGCACCTCGGCGTAGGCGTGGCGGCGGATGAGTCCGTGCGCCTCGAGCCGTCGGAGCGTCTGAGTGAGCATCTTGCGAGAGATGCCGCCGATCAGCTCGATCAGCTCGCCATGGCGCACCGGGCCCTTGCTGAGGCCGTAAAGCACGACGACCGTCCACTTGTCGGCGATGAGCTCGACCGCCAGACGCGCCGGACAGTCCGCGAGAAAGGGATCACCGGGACCGAAACCGCTCATGACGCCAAAGGTACCCGCGCCAAAGGCACCTGCTGGTTCCTATCGGAAACCTAGCCTGGGTTCTCACCCCGTCCCACAAACGCCAGGAGAGTCATGCGAGTCATCACCCAGCAGAGGTTCGGCGGCCCCGAGGTGCTCACCATCGTGGACGCGCCCGAGCCCCGGCCCATCCCTGCGGAGGTTCTCGTCCGCGTCAAGGCGATCGGGCTGAACCCCCTGGAGGCGCGCCTGCGCGCCGGCGAGTTCCCGCTGATCGGCCCGCCGCCGTTCATCCTCGGCTGGGACATCAGCGGCGTGGTCGAGGAGGCGCAGACGTGGCGGTTCAGGCCCGGCGACGAGGTGTTCGGGATGCCGCTGTTCCCGCGGGCGGCGAGCGCGTACGCCGAGGTCGTGGCGGTGCCGGCGTTGCACCTGGCACGCAAGCCGGCGTCGCTCTCGCACATCGAGGCGTCGGCGCTGCCGATCGTCGGGCTGACGGCGTGGCAAGGCCTCGTCGACCTCGGCGGCGTCACCGAGGGCGACCGCGTCCTGGTTCACGGCGGTGGTGGCGGGGTCGGCCACGTCGCGATACAGATCGCGAAGGCGCTCGGCGCGCACGTGATCGCGACCGCCAGCGGGAGCAAGCGGAAGTTCGTCGAGGGGATGGGCGCCGACGAGGTGATCGACTACACGGCGGTCGACTTCACCGAGGCGGTCCGCGACATCGACGTCGTGCTCGACACGATCGGCGGCGACACCGCCGAGCGATCGCTCGAAGTGCTCCGCCCGGGCGGTCACCTGGTGACGGCGGTCGCCGACGAGGATTCCGAGCTCATCACCAAGTTTGAGGCGGCCGGCATGCGCTTCAGCGGCGTCGGGGTCGACCCCGATCCCGTCGCCCTGCGGGGTCTCGTCGAGCTCGTCGAACAGGGCAGGCTCCGGGTCCACGTGCAGGAGACGTTCCCGTTCGAGCGGGTCGCCGACGCGCACCGGCTGCTCGACGGTGGTCACCTCCAGGGCAAGCTCGTCCTCACCGTCTGATCCCGTGAGCTGTCCCTTCCGTCAGTACGGATCCGCGAAAGCCATGTCAGTTGGGAACACCGAGGGCCAGCGTTCGCAATCGATGTGGCACCCCACCAGGTCAACGGCTCACCGTCTGACAGATGTACTTCGACAGGACACCAGCCGCGACGGCGTGATGTCGGACTGCAGCTGGAGCATGACCCGCCAACTATCGCTATCAAGATCCGCCAACTGGCTCCTCCTGTAGGCCTCTGGCCTGCATGGACGGGATAGCGATCCGCCAACTACGGCCTTCGGTCGCACTGGCGTCGCCTCCGGGTGCGCGGCGGGCATCACGCCAGGAACCGGTGGCGCCGGGCTGGGTAGGGCGGCGTGATGGGGACGTAGGCACACACACATGATCGAACATATATTCGATGCCGACCGAACGTCAGATGATCAAGGCTCTACAGCCCCTCGCGGCCGCTGGACCTGCCACCCGCCCGGTCGACGCCGTCACGGCGTAGCCTGGCGCGCCGCTTGTGATCGCAACCGTCACCGTGGAGTCAGCGGCCCCGGTGCCCGAACCCCCGAGCGGGCCCGGGCGCCGTGGGCCGACGGCTTGGTCTGTGCTCATCCGACCTCGGTCGGAAAGGCTGCGGGCTGACGCCCGTCTGCCTTCCGGCCGTATGTTCGCCCGTTCAGCGCTCTGTTCACCAGGGTGTCGGTGAAGAAGGTCGAGGGTCCGCGCCACTGCTCGTCGATGCGCGAACCCTCGGTGACGAGTATCCGGTCACGGGCGTGATCACTTCCGGGCTTTCGCCCGGGCGGCGAGCATCGCCGTGGTGGTGGGGTGCGGCCACGGTGTGATCGCGCGCGCCGGCGGCGGGGGCGTCGCGTTCAGCTCGGCGTCAACCTGAGCCATGTACCGGGCGTTGTCGGCGCGGTCCTCGGCGTCCTGGGCGATCCAGCGCGAGGCGTCATCGCCGGTGGCGTCGATGATGTCGTGCAAAAGCCTGGCCTGCCGGTCCAGGTAGTGACACCGCTCGGTTGCGCTGGCGCGGTAGCCGGCGGCGTCGCGCGCCACCGTCTCCAGATCGGCGAGGACCCGCAGCGGCAGCACGACGTCCTCGGCCGCGACCAGGGCGCGGGCCTGCCCGGCCGAGTGCTCGGCCAGCGCGATCCGCGCCGCCTCGTCGGCGGGCAGCTCGCACTCGACGCCGTTCAGGAAGCCTTTGAGCTTGGCCACCAGCATCGACGCGGTCACGAACCCTCCCCGTCGACCAGCGCAGAGATCAGCTTGCGCGCTGTTGCCTTCGTCAACCGCTTGGAGGCGGTCGCGGCCCGCTCCCGGGGACGGCGCGGCTCGATGCCGGTGCCCTTGACGGCCTTGGCGAACTCGGCGTCGAAGCGCTCCTTGCCGACCTGCTCCACGAGGCTGGTGAGGTACTTCAGCTGAGCGGGAGTGGCCGACTCGGTCTTCGCCGCGGCCTTGCGCTTCGCGCTCTCCTCGCGGATGCGCCCGTAGTACTCGTCGTTGGCCGCCTTGCGGGCCGCCTCGGCCTCCGGGCTGCGGCAGGTGACCTGCACGCTCTCGTACCAGGTCTGGGTGCCCGGCTGCCCGGTGACCGCCTCCCACAGGGCATTCGTCGTCAGCGTCGACTCATCGACGCCTTCCGTCAGCCCGGGGCCCACGACGCCGTAGTAGCCGGTCTTGCCTCGTGGCAGGACCGTGAAGCCGGCGGGGATGGCGTGGGCTTCGAGCCAGTCCTGGCCGCAGCCACAGTGCGTGGCGTGGTAGCGGCTCCACTTGCTTTCCAACGGCTCGTATACCAGACGGTCGCCGTAGTACTTCGTATCCCGCGCGAATCCTGACATCGCATCAGTCTGCCGCGCGGCGGCACCGACCGGCGCCGGAATCACCCGGTGGGCGCAAACTCACCTGTCGGCCTCAGTCCTCCGCCGTCTCGTCGTCCTCGGCGGCGGCCGCTTCCGGGTCCGCAGCGGCCGAAGCGCCTCGCCGACTGGGGAATCAGCGAGAGAACCCAGCATGTTGATGTGCTGCCGGACGGCCGACCCGGTGACGTCTCTGGTACTAGGAGTGCAGGCGGTTCACCGCGCCGGGGCCGCCGCCATCGAGTGGCTCTGGGCCTGGCTTCGCGTTAAAACGGCCGTTTTAGCGCGGGGCTCGATCGGCCATGCGGTACGCGTTCGGCGACGAGCCGTAGCGTCGAAAGGGGAGTCCGGGGAAGCGTTTCGGTCGAAACGCTTCCCGCGGCGCCCGCCCCCCGGGCGCGACTACCGTTGGGTGGGCCCGTGCCTCCGTTGTTGTCCGTCCTGAGCAGCTCGGCGCAGGTGCGCCGCTTGCTCGCCCGTTGTTGCGGTCGACTGGCGCTTCCCGGTCGGGGCGGTGGTGGTCGAGCGGGATCGTGCCGCGGCGGCTGACAGCCCGGGACCCGCCGGCCCGGGGATCCGGGTGGCGCCGCGGCGTAGTTCAGCCAGGGTCTGGGCACTCGTGCGGATCGCGTCTTCCACTGTGCGGACCGCCGGGCTCAGGGCAGTTCGGCGGCCGAGCTCGCCTCGCAGTTCTGCGGTGAGCCCGAGGGTGCGCTGGCTGTTCGGTTGGGCCAGCCTCGCGTGGATCACGGCGTCCGGGATGAGAAGGACGGGACGCTGCAAGTGCGGGCCCTCGTGTGCCCAGTGGAGCAACCGGTCCAGGCTGCTCTGGACTTCCTGCGCGTCGAGCAGCGACTGGCCGGCAGCGGCACTCGACATCGGAATGATGGCCCAGGCATCCGTGAGGGCGATGCGTAGCCCCTCGTAGGTCGTCGCGTTGACCTGCCCTGTGGCGACGAACCGGAGAACGACGTCCTGCTGGCGTGTCAGCCAGCCGTCGGCGTCGGCGGTCGGCAGCGGGCGGGCCCGCTCGGTGAGGACGGCCTCAGCAGCGGCCGGTGGGCGCTGCATGGTGCCGTCGGCCTGACGGGTGTTCGTGTAGAGGTCGGCCCCGCTCCGGTTGGTGACGATCACCCGGTGGACGTCGGGGCTCTCCTCGGCCGCAGCCACCGTGACCGGGATCGCGTTGTAGGAGGCGTTGGCCCACTCGGGCCAGACCCACCGGCCCGCCTCGGCGCCGGGCGCCAGATAGCGGTGCATGGCATCGAGCCGGCTGCGCTCCGCCCGTACCGCGAGGGCCAGGATCCATACCTGGTGCCGATCGCGGCCTTCGGGGAGCGGGGCGGCTAACTCCTCGCCGCGTTGGCCGGTCGCGAAGAACTTGGCGTCGGCGAGCACCGCTTCGGGGTTGCGGAAGGTGCCCTCGGAGACGAAGGAGTACCCGTGTTCGATCGCGTGGGTGAACGCCATCTGCATCCAGGCGTTCGCCGCCTGCTGGGTGGCCGGGACCATCGCGATGGGGTCGGTGTCCATCAGCTCGGCGAAGGCGGGGTGGAACTGGCGCATGTCGTCGCCCGACAGCTGGATCACGTCGCGGTCCGCGTTCTGCTCCCGAACCGCTGCCATCGCCCGGCTCTTGCCGGCGGCCGGCTGTGCGCCGGTGAGGATGGCGATCGGCTGGTTGCTGGGCTGGCTGGCGCCGAAGACGTACGGCACGACCAGCCTGTCGAACAGATCCCGCAACTGGCCAGCGGTCAGCTCGTACGGGTCCAGATCAGCCACGACGCTCCTTGAGCAGGCGGATCTCGGCCGTCCACACGGCGATGTTGGTGATCATGGCGTCCCGGTCGTGGGCACCGACAGCCAGCCTCGCGTCTCGGAGTTCGATGACCTTGTTCCACCAGCGGCGACGCTCGTCCTCGGTGGTGGCGTTCTCCGAGAGCTTCACGTAGCGGGCCGACAGGTTGGTGGCGGTGTCGGCGAGCATGTCGTAGACCACGGAGGTGGGCACGTCGTCCGGGATGGCCGGGGTCGGGTTGTGGTCGGTCATTGGGGGCCGCTCTCTTTCGGTGTCGGAGACATCGTTGGGGTGGGAACCGTCAATGGGTGGAGCCTGCGGTCACTCGGACACCGGGCTACTGCCCTTCCGCGGTGGTGACGGATGCGTCCACCGTGAAGTTCTGCCGGCGCATGTTGCGGAGCTCTGTAACCGTGACGGCCCGCTACCCGCCGGCTTCCTCGACCAGGCGCCGTACGGCGGCTGCCGGTGCGGTGGTCAGGTCATTCAACGAAGAGTCCTTCCGGTCGGGTGCCTTCTTGCGCCATCTTATCGTGAACACCATAAAATGGTGGGCATGTTGACTGGGAATCACGCGGAACAGTCCGACCTCGGAACCGACCACGGATCCAAGATCATTCGGGCGCTGGAGGAAGCGTGGGACGCGATCCGGCACAACCACCCCGGCATCCCCGGCGTCGTCATCGTGACCGGGCACGGACGCCAGCCCGGCGAGAGCGCGGTGACCTGGGGGCACCACTGGCCCGGGCGGTGGACCGCCGTGGACGGCACGGCGGTGCGGCCCGAGCTCTTCGCCGGCGGCGAGCTGTTGGCGCTCGGGGGACGCCGCATCCTCCAGACCCTCCTCCACGAGGCCGCGCACGCCCTTGCGACCGTTCGGGGCGTCAAGGACACCTCGACCTCCGGCCGCTACCACAACAAGGAGTTCGCCAAGCTCGCCACTGAGCTCGGTCTCAAACCACCCGCTCGTCCCGATGAACAACGGCGCGGCTACAACGACTGCCTCATCACGGACCAGACCGCCAGCCGCTACGTCCAGTCGATCTCGACACTGGACGCGATGGTCGGCCACCGCATCGAGGACCCGATCGCCCGGCTGATCGCCGCCGACTCGGCACAGCCAGGGGAGGAGCTGCCGACGGCCGTCACGCTCCTGCCCGGCGCGATCGGAACCGACCTGCCCCCGCTGCCGGAGTCGAAGCGGCGCACCAGTGACCCGCGCGGAGGCAAGCGCCTGACGATCGTCTGCCAGTGCGCAACCCACACCGCGCGCGATGCCCACGGCGGCACGCGGCAGGTTCCGGGCCCGAGGAAGATCACCGCGACGCCGGGCCTGCTCGACGGTGGTCCGGTTCTCTGTGGCATCTGCGGCAGCGACTTCGAGCCGGAGGGGTAGGCCCGCGCAAACCCGAGAGGTCCGGGCTCCACCCATAAAGAGGAACCGCGGCCGGGGCTACGGCGCCGGGTCGTCACCCTGTGCTGCTCTCCCGGAGCGGCAGCAGATCACGGGCAAGGCTTAGTGTGGCATAGATGCTAAAACGGCCGTTTTGACTGGAAGGCTCCCCTAGGATCTGACTGCTGGTCACCCGGAGGAACGGAGTCTGCTGGTGCGGGGAGAGTCTGCGGCGACGGAGACGGCGCGCTCGCTGCGCGCGATCACCGACGAGCTGTCGGGAAAGTTCTGGGAGCGCGACGACGTGGTGCGCACGCTCGTGGTGTCCGTCCTGGCCGGCCAGCACGCGCTGCTGATCGGACCGCCGGGGACGGCGAAGTCGGAGTTGGCCCGGGAGCTGACCGGCCGGATCGAGGGTGGCAACTACTGGGAGATCCTGCTGAGCAAGTTCACGGCGCCGACCCGGCTGTTCGGGCCGATCGACGTCGCCTCGCTGGCCCGCGGCGAGTACCGGCAGGTCTACGAGGGGCGTGCGACGCAGGCCCACATTGCCTTCATCGACGAAATTTTCAAGTGCTCCACGGCAGCGTTGAACGAAACCCTGGGCCTGCTGAACGAGCGGATTTACCACCCGGAGAACGGCGGGGCCCCGATCCACTGCCCCCTGATCAGCGCGATCACCGCCTCCAACGAACTGCCGACGGGCGAGGACAGCGCCGCGATCTACGACCGGCTGCTGGTCCGGCTGGAGGTCGGCTACCTCGTCGACCCGTCGAACTTCGCCGCGCTGGTGCGCTCGGCGGTCCAGCTGCCGGTCACCGCGAAGCGGACGACGGTCGAGCTGGCCGCGCTGCAGCACGCGGTGAACGTCGCGGTGCCCTCGGTCGCGGTGCCGGATCCGATCGTGGATGCCGTGTGCACGCTGCGGGCGTCCCTGCGCCGCAAGGAGCTGGTCGCCTCGGACCGCCGCTGGCGGCAGTCGGTACGCCTGCTCCAGGCGTCCGCCTTCCTCGACGGCCGCCAGGAGGTCGCCGACGGCGACCTGGCGGTGCTCACCCACGTGCTGTGGGACTCCCCCACCGAGCGCCCCCTCGTCGAGCGCGAGGTGCTCCAGCTGGTCAACCCCGACGCCAAGGAAGCCCTCGACCTGGACGATGCGATCGCCGAGCTCGAAGCCGAGCTGGACGCGCGGGCCGGCCGGTCGCGCGAGGAGCTCAGCGAGTGGGCGATCAAGGAGGCCAACAAGAAGCTGGCCCGCGCCGGGAAGCGACTGACGGCAATGCTCGCCGACGCGACCACCGCCGGGCGCTCCACCGCCACGCTGGACCGGGTCATCATCCGCCAGCGTGCCGTGCACGCCCGGGTGCTGACCGAGGCGCTCGGCGTGGACGCCAGCATGGTGCAGGCCCAGCTGTGATTCGACGGCGCAAGCGGGAGGAGCCTCGGTGGGCAAGAGGCTGAACAAGCTCAAGGACCTGGCCCGCAGGGCCGGACGGTGGCTCGGGTCGGCGGCCGCCGCTGCACCCGAGCAGACGTCGGCGGTGGTCGCCGACCGCTTCGACCAGATGGCCTGGCGCGAGGTGGTCGAAGTGGCCCCGGCGCTGCGGGACCTCGTTGAGGACCTGGGCGAGAAGCACGACTACGTCCACGACCTGCTCGCCGACGTCTTCCTGGCCGCCTACAAGGTGCCCCCGCAGGTGCGGGAGCGCTCGGAGATGACGCCCTCGCGACTGGTCAACCACCAGGTCATCACGGCCATGGTGGCCTCCCCCGAATTCGAGGAGCTGCGCCGCGAGACAGCCGGAGACCCCTACGCGGCGGCGATGGCCGTGCTCGCGCAGGCGTCGGAGCTTCGCCGGCTGCTGGAGCATGCCCGCCGCGCGCAGGAGGAGGCTCGGCGGGCCGAGGAAGCGCGACAGGAGGCCGAACGGGCCGCCCAGGCGGTGGGCGATGCGATGGAGCGTGCCGGCGCGAACGCCGGTGAGGACGGCGTCGTCCCCGAAGCCGTCGCCGCGGACGTGGAGCGCGCGCTCCAGCAGGCCGAGGCCGCGGACGAGACGGCCCGGTCGGCCGCTGCCGCCGCCGAGGCGGCGCTCGCGTCTGCCGCGCCGGGCATCCGCGCCGCCATCCGCCGGGCCGTGGCCCAGGCCGCGGACAACGCCCGCGAGGAGACGGCCCTGATGCGGGCGTGGGGCATCGGCCCGGGCCAGCTGGAGCGGATGCCCTTCGAGCAGCGCGCCCGCCTGGCCGAGCGGCTGCGCACCGGCCGCATGGCCCGGTTCGCCGAGCTGATCGGCCGGTTTAGGCAGATGGCGTCCGGCGAACGGGCCCGCAGGGTCGAGCACGCGCCGGGCGAGCTGGTGGGGGTGACCCTCGGCGCCGACCTGGCCCGCGTCGTTCCCTCGGAGGTCGCCATGCTCGGCACGCCGGCCCTGCGCGCGGTGTTCGCCGCCCGCTTCGCCGAGCAGCAGCTGATGCTCTACGACAACCGGGGCGAGCAGCCCGCCGGCCAGGGCGCGATCATCGCGTGCGTCGACTGCTCCTCCTCGATGACGGCCCCCTACGGCGGATCCGGCATCACGGGGGAGGCGTGGGCGAAGGCGTGCGCCCTGGCGCTGCTTGACCAGGCGCGCCAGGCGAAGCGTGACTTCGTCGGCATCCACTTCTCCTCGGCGCACGAGGTGAAGGTCTTCCGCTTCCCCGCCGCGGCACCGGCTGCCATCGGCGACGTCCTCGACTTCGCCGAGCACTTCTGGGGCGGCGGCACGGACTACCAGGCGCCGCTGACCGAGGCCGTGACCCTCCTGCAGGCCGAGTACAACACCGAGGGCCGCCAGCGCGGCGACATCGTGTTCATCACCGACGCCGAGTGCGAGGTGGGCGAGGACTGGATGCGCTGGTGGAACGATGCCCGCCACCTGCTGGGCTTCCGGACCTTCGGCGTCGCCATCGGATCACCGGACGCCACCGAGCCCGGCGGGGTGCTCGACGCCCTGTGCGACAACCTGCGGGCGATCGATGACCTCACGGACGCCCGCGCCGCCGCCGACCTCTTCCGCGTGATCTGACCTTCCTCCCACACTCCGCACCCTGACCTTGGAGACCACCACCGTGACCGCCGCCCAGCCGCAGCCCCCGCATCCCGATCTGGCGACCGGCGACGCACTTCTCGACACCTACGCCGCAGCGCTGGCCGGCGGCGACGCACCCCTGCTCGGGCACCTGGTGCTCTACAGCGTCTTCGATGGCGCCGTCACCCGGGACGACCTGGCGCGCTGGTTCGCCGAACTCGGCCTGGACCCCGATCTCCTGCCGCCGCCCCTGCGGCCCGTCGACGCCTACGAGCGGATCACCGGCCCCGACGGCGTTCGCTACAGCTACCCCCTGGACGACCCCACGGCAACCGGGCGCGACGGACGCAGGAAGCGGCGCAAGCCCTCCGAGCTCGGACGCTCCGCCGTCCTGATGGTGCGGCCCGTACGCCGGGACTCCGACCGGATCGTGCGGCACATCGTCCGGGAAGTCCGGGACGAGCAGAGGACCAAGCTGCGCTACGACACCCGCCTGGGCGCCGTCACCTTCCACCGCGACCACGCCACCACCGCCGACGGCGCCGGCACCCTGCAGGTCGAGCCCGACCACCAGGCCATTGCCAAGCTGCCCGTGGCCGAGCAGGCCACGGTGCACGAGATGATCGAGGGCCTCAAGACCAGCTACCAGCGCCGCTGCACCTACCTGACCGGCGACAAACTGCGCGCACTCGTGCGCCGGTACGTCGAGGATCTGAGCGCGATCAAGGTCCGCCCGACCGGCGGCGTGTATTTCGTCCACCGCCAGTACGCCCCGGCGCTCGCCGCGCTGCGTGAGCTCGTCAGCCGGTTCGGCACGGGCAGCCACCTGGTGCGCGTCCCACTCCCGGACCAGGAGGAGATGCGCGAGATGATCGTCGCCGCCTTCACCACCAAGGCGAAGGATGACCTGGACCGTCTGGCCAAGGACATCGCCGTCGCCCAGCACACCGGCCGCAGCGCAGACCTGAGGCGCCTCTACGACCGGTTCGCCGCGTTGCAGAAGGCGACCGACGAGCACGCGGCCCTGCTCTCGACCTCCCTGGACGACACCGCCTCTGCCCTCCAGCTGGTCAAGATCCAGCTGGGCAGCCTACTCGCGACCGCCGACGAGGGCGCGTAGCCGCGAAGCACCCCGTCGCCCACAGCTCCAGGGCATCCCAGTCGACGCAGTGGGTCCACTGCGAAGGCAAAGTCACGGTGTCGTTCGTGACGACAGTGTCGACCTGAGGAATGTCGAAAACCAGGCCAGATCGGACACCGCGCGGTACTACAGTCCCATCGTGACGAACCTGACGAACGACCAGAACGGTGCGGCCATTTCCCGCGCCGCAGCCCTCGACCTGATCAAGGCCGCCGACTCCATCCTCACGACCGACCTCAGCGTCGAGGCGGGCAAAGCCCGGATCTTCGGCGCGATATACAGCTGGTGGCGTCTGGTCTGCCGCACCTCGGAGGCCGTCCTCCTGCTGACTGAGCAGGGGTTCACCGCCGAGGTCGGCCCGCTGATGCGGAACATCTTCAACCACGCCTACGCCATCCACTGGCTCGCCGACAACGGAGACGCCGCCATCGAGGCGCTCGCTGCCAAGGATGCGGACGACCGGGAGAAGCTCTGCAAGAAGCTGGAGGACACCGGCTGGGTCCGGGCCGCCGAATTCCGCGCCGAACTGGACCGCCAGACCGCCGCGCAGCCGACGGCCCCCGTACGGACGCCCACTGAGCAGGCGCTGCACGGCAAGTTGGTCCACGAGCTCCGCAACGTCTTCGACATGCTCGATCATTACGGGTCGCCCGACCTGTACCCCGTCTACGCGCACCTGTCGGCGCTCTCCCACACCAGCGGCCTGACTGCGCGCCTGTACCTGGAGCAGGCCGACGACGGGACTGTCCAGATCCGCCGCACCGCCATCGACCTCGGGGCCCATGCTGATGTCGTGCAGGTCGCCCTCAGCCTCCTGCAGGTTGCCACCGTGGTGAGCCCGATGCTATCTGGTGACCCGTTGCGGGCCGCGATCGACCAGGCGACCGCCGACCTCGGCGTAGCGGGAGTCCAGCTCCTCCCGGTGCGTGTGAAGTAGGCCTGACCTCCTCTGAGGGCACGGCCGGTCGAATCCCCGGGCTGTCCGACTCACGTCGTCGGACAGCCCGGAGCCGCAGCCTGGGTAGAAGTGGCGCAGCAACGGGTTGGGCGGCCACCCCGGCGCGTAGGGATCGGTGCACGGTGCCTCGGGTTAAAACGGCCGTTTTAACCCGAGGCACCGAGGACTACGGGGTCGGCGGCGCCCAGTGGGCTGGTGCTCGGTGAGCCGCTGCCACAGCGTGTCTGCCATGGTCAGCGGGTCAGGCGATAACGTCATTCCGGTTCCCTCCGATGGGAGTTGGCTCACGGGGTCTGGGTCTTCAGGGCGTTGGGTTCGAGCTGGAAGAAGACGACGTTGGCGTTCTCCAGGAGGTGCCCGGTCCGCTCCAGGATGGTGTCCTTGAGGCGGTCGATCAGCTCGGTGAGGATGTCCAGTCGGGTGGTGGTGGAGGGGTCGCGTGTCACGAGGCCGTGGTCGCCCACCGTCACCTGGTGCTGCGAGGGACCGATGGCGCCGGAGAGCGTGACGACCCAGTGGTACTCGACGGCGGCCACGGCTAGCCCTCCTCGACCTGGTCGGTGGCGAGCCGGTAGACGGCGCGGTCGGGGTCGGTTTTGATGATGAGTCCGGTGTCGGCGAGGTGGCGCAGGATGATCTCGGCGCCGTTGGGGGTGGTGTCGAGGCCGCAGATTCCGAGTACCTCGGCAGCGAGCTGGACGTCCCAGGGGACCTCGGGGCCGCGGTTGGTGATCTCCTGGCTGAGGGTGGCGTGGCGTCGGGTGGGCAGCGGCAGCACGGCGGCGGCGAACGTGTCGTACAGCTCCTCGGGGACCTTGTAGCCGACGACCTTGCCGAAGCCGGGTCCCCGGCCCTGGACCGGGGCCAGCATGGTCGCGGGCCACCAGCCCTCGTTGATGCCCCGGTTGAGTGCTCGCTTGAGGCCGTTGCTCCAGCCCTTGAGGCTGTCGGTGCCGTCCTCGCCGCGCAGCTTGGTCGCTGCGACGTAGCCGCCGCGGCCGAGGGCTTCTTCGAGGATGTACTGGGAGCGGGGCGAGAGGGCGAGGTAGTAGCGCTCGGCGCGCTCGGGGGTCCAGGTGTCGTCCTGGTCGACGGTGACGGTGCCGGCGTAGTGGGCGAGGAAGGCGTGCGCGCGGGCGAGGTCTTCCTCGGTTGCGGCGTCGATGGTGAGCTGGAGGGTGATCTTCACGAAGCGTCCCGGTGTATATGACGTGGATTAAGGCTGGTTGGACGTGTCCGGGCCAGCGTAGCGCCTGATGTCTCGTCAATCCACCTCAATCCAGCATTCATATGAACGAGACGCCCCGGTTGTCCTCGACCCGAGAACAACCGGGGCGCCGAGGCGCGAGGTAGCGGATAACGTATTGTTATGCGCTAGAATCCGGCCATGCCGACGAGTCAGCTCGACCCGATGGAGCGCGGGTTCGTTCCGTCCCTTGTGTCCAGTCCGTTGCAGGACGCGGTGTTTCGCAAGGTTGTGGACGACCTTGGGCAGGTTCAGACCGGAAGATATGGGCAGCAGCGCTTCTACACCCCTCGCGTAGAACTCCTGGCTCAGGTGGTTACGCCCGAGACCTTCGTTTTCGTCCTGGAATGGATCTCTTCGACCCGCCGTGGGTCGATCAACACCAAACGCACGTATGTGGACGACATTCGGCGGGTGTGGGGCGGTTACGCCCAAGAGCTCGGCCACGAGCGGTTCTCCGTCGGCTGCTTCACTGCGGATCAGATCACCACGTGGCGGATCCGCGAGGAGGCCCAGGGCGCCCGGCCAGCCACGATCGCCCGCTACCTGCGCTCGCTGTCCTCGCTGCACGTGTACGTCGCCGAGCGGCGCGAGGACGTGCGCAACCCGGTGCTGCGCGACGACCTCCCGAGGATCGACAAGGGCAACACCAGCAGCAGCACCCCGGTCCTGGAGAAGGAAGAGGTGCAGGCGCTCTACATAGCGGCGGACGGCGAACTCGACCTCCTGGTAGTCGAGTTGCTCTACACCCTGGCCGGCCGGGTCGGCGAGATGTGCGCGGCCGACGTCACCCACCGGATCGAGCGCGGCCGACGCTCTTTCCTCGACGTGACACGCAAGGAGGGCAAGGAGCGGATCCTGCCGCTCGGCGTCAGCCTCGCCGAACGACTCGACCGCCACACCGCCGGCCGCACCGAGGGCCCGCTGCTGCTGGACGCGGACGGCAACCGGCTCGACCCCTCGGACGTCGACCGGCTCCTGACCCGGCTCGGCCACCGCGCCCGCGTCCTCACCTGCCCGGACGTCGACACCAAGGGCCACGCATTCCACCGGTGCAAGCGGTGCCGGGACGTCACGCCGCACGTCCTGCGCGCCAGTCGGATCACGCACCTGCTCGACGACGGCGTCGACCTGGTCGAGGTGCAGGCCTTCGCCGACCACGACAACCCCGCCACCACGGTCGCCTACCGCGAACGCCGCCGCAAACACGAGCGCAACGCCGCCCTGGTCGACGCCGGATCCGCCCTCTTCGAAGGCATCCGCCCGGCCGCGCAGGACGCTCCCACCCTCGACACCCCGGTCGATGGCACCGGCCTGGTCGAGGTTCGCTCCCCCGACCAGAACCCCGGCCAGCTGGCCATGCCCGTCTGAACTGCCCTACCTCCCGGAGGATTTCAATGAGTCGCAGCGCCCAGGCGCATAAGCTCGGCAGGCACCTGAGCAAGGTGACCGGCGTCACCGTCGAGCTGGTCTACCACAGCGGCAAGCAGTGGCTGGTGGAGTGGCCCGACGGCCCCACCCGCACTGAGATGCGCGACCTGGTCGCCAAGACCATCGAGGCCAACCCGTACCATTTCGGGCTGATGGCGGACCGCGAGATCCGCACCGTCCGCATGGAGTCCGCCCGGGCCTGGGCCGCGTGTGCCGTCGCCGCCCGCCGAACCGGCTCCCTCGCCGAGGAGACCCGCCGAGGCGCGGTGCAGCGCAGCGCGCTCGGGCTGGACCGGATCCGGCTCGGCACCTCGGAGCCGAAGACACTGGAGTACTACGCGCTGACGGACTACGTCGAGCGGCTGATCGAGACCACCGCCTATCCGGACCGGCCCAGCGACCCGGCCGACGCGCCGCTCATCGAGGAGCTACTGAGTGCCGGGCAGCGCCAGGAGTACCGGATGGCGGAGATCCTGGCCAACGAGCTTCGCGCCCCCAAGCCCGGCACCGGCCCCACTCTGCGGGCCGTGGATGCGCCCACCGACACCGACCAGTCCTGAGAGGGGGTGACTCGACGGCGCGGTCCCGGCTGGCCATGCCCGCATAAACCGCGCTGCCGTCCAAAGATGCCTCGGGTTTGTTACGTGACAATCAAAGGGTGCCCTCGTAAGCTCGGAACGTTACGTAACAAACTAGGAGGCCGGCATGCCCACGTGCGAGATCTGCGGCATTGAGATGACCCAGGGGCGCGCCCGGGCCCGCCGCACCTGCTCCGCTGCCTGCCGACAGGCAGCCCACCGGCGCCGCCGCACCGCCGAGGTGACCGCACTCCGGGCCGCCGCCGCGCAACTGCCCACGGTCGCACCGCTACGTAACGAACCCTTGGGGCCGGGGCCCGAGGGCAGCCCGGCCGGGCGAATCCGCGCCGCCGGTGCCGCCCTGGCCGCCGCTGCCGAGCACGCGGCTGCGGCGGCCGAGGAGAACGCCTACCGGGACGACTCCCTCGCGGCCCTGCAGCGCCACTACGCCGAGCTGGTCGACGCCATCTGTGCCGCCATGCGGCCCAGGGAGCCGTCACGTAACGAACCGGCAGCCCCCAACCCCGTCCAGGCCCGCGCCGCCAGCCCCGGGACGGGCCGATCGATTACCGCCGAGGCTTCGACCGCGCCCGACGCGGTACGACGTGAGCCGTCACGTAACGAACTCGACCGCCCCTCGCGAACCCCCAAGCGGCTGTACCTGTCGCGCAAGAAGGCCCTCGCGCTGCTGGACACCGTCGAGCTGGTCAAGAGCGAGCACTACCAGGAGACGGGCAACTGGGACGTCGTCGCCGCCGACGGCACCGTCATCTGCCACATCGGCCCCAACTACAACAACCTGCGCCGCAGCGGCTGGAACGCCTGGCCCCACGGCTCCACCCCCAACCGCCGCGACCACTACCCCACCCGGGAGCGCGCCGCGGCGGCCGGCGCCGACTCCTGGCTGCGGATCGTCACCACCAAACCGCGCCGCTGAACCAGCCTGGGTCCCGGCCGTACAGGGCAGCGGCAGAGGTTACCCGGCGGGTCCCTGAGCGAAGCCTGCGCCTCGGGTGCACCCGGAACGGCACGATGGTGAGTCACGCTTGCTTGAAGGTGTGTTGGGCCCCGATGGGGCTTCTCCTTCGTCCGGTAGCGTCGGCGCTCGGCGGAGCGCCGCGCCCCCACCGACCGAGGGAGAACCGTCATGACCTGGCAGCAGAACATCGGATACGCCCTGGCCGTCACCGGGGGGCTGGAACTCGCCAGCCACCTGCTGGTGGGCGAACACGACGCTTATGAGCGGATCGCCGTCCAGCTGTTGGGGCGTCACGGCGGCGGCCGCTGGCTGCGGGCGCTGTGCGTGCCGGACCGTCCGGAGCTGGACGCAGGCCTGGCGGACGTCATCGACTTGCGCGAGTCCCCGGTCCGGCTGAACTGGCGGCTGCTGGCAGCGGCGCTGCAGGTCCCGCAGGCCTTCCGGCAACCGGCCGACGACCTCGCGATGCTGGAGATCGCTACCTCTATCGCCGGCCCCCACCGTGTCAACCTCCGCAGCGCCCTGAGTGCCCTTCATCCGGACGACCGTAGGCTGGCCGCCGCCGCGGTGCAGGAGGCTGCACTGCTGACGAACGACGACGGACCGGCCGCCCTGGTCTGAGGCTGTCGGCCGGATCCGCCCGGGCCGATGCCCCGCGCTTAGTGGTCGACGCTGGAAGTCCTTCGGGGGTTGATCAGGCGGCCAGTGCGACGGAGGATTCTTGGTGTCGGTCGGCGAGCGTGTGCCGGTCGAGCCGGGCCAGCAGATCGTCCAGGTCGGAGGTGGTGAACTTCCACTGGAACGGCTGTGCCGTGGCGTTGTAGCGGTCTTCGAATCCTCGGAGACGATCCCTGACCTGGTCGAGGTCGGTGAAGTCGTTGGGCGAGACGACCTTGCGTTGCACGATGGAGAAGAAGATCTCTATCTGGTTCACCCAGGAGGCGTGGACCGGGGTGTGGACCAGGGTGGCGTTCGGGAACCTGGCGGCAAGGCGGTCGATGGCCTTCTTGCCGCGGTGCGAGGAGCCGTTGTCGACGATCCAGAAGACGCGCTTCGCACTGGCGTAGGGCTCCTGCGTCATGACCTGTTCGACCAGGGCCATGAACGGCACGATGCCGGTGGTGGCCTCGCAGCGGCCGAAGACTTTCGCTTGGTGGACGTCGTAGGCGGCCAGGTAGGCCACGGCGCCACCGCGGCCGTACTCGTGGTTGACGCGCATCGCCCTGGCCTGGCCCGGAGCCAGGGTCGGGTGGCAGCGGCAGCGGGCCTGGATCGAGGTTTTCTCGTCGCTGGAGAGCACGTACTCGTCAGGGCCGAGGGGTTCGCCCTCGTATGTTCGGGCGTACAGGTCAAGGACGCGCTGGGCCTTGGCGCGGAAGTCCAGGTCCCGGATGAAGATCCAGGACCGGTACTGCCAGGGCTTGAGCGCATCCTCGCGCAGCCAGCGGCGCACCGTGGACGCCGAGATGCTGTCGGTGATCCCGCGCACGGTCAGCTCGGCGGCCAGTTCCGGGCACGACCAGCGCGACAACGGCGCCCCGGTCTCAGCCGGGAGCTGGCAGGCCAGGGCCTTGGCCTCGGCTACCTGCACGGGGGTGAAGCGGGCCGGTCGCCCGCTGCGCTTGCGGTCGGCCAGGGCCGGCAGCCCGCCCTGGGCGAACCGGTTCCGCCAGGTCCGCACGGTATCGACGTGCAGACGGGTTTCGGCGGCGATCCGGGCGTTGCCCCGGCCGCGTGCTGCCAGCAGGACGACGGTTGCCCGTTGCCGGGCCTGGTGTCCGGTCTTGTGGCCGTAGGCCATCTTCTTCAGCCGGGGGCGCTCGGCGGCGGTCAGGGTAAGGCACACGGCGCGGCCCAGGGGCATAGGAGGCAACGGCCAATCTCGGGAGAAGCGTTCGGGATGATCGACACCCTCTCCGATCTCTTTGGCCGTGTCTCACGCTGTTCTGGTGAGCCAGCTGGCCAGGATTCCAAGAGCGGCAACTGCCCCGGGGGTCAGGATCCCGAGAAGTGCATCTGCACATGCGCGGGCTGCCCGGTATGCAGTTGAGGGCTCGTTGAGGCCAAGTCCGACGGCCGCATGCCGAGAGATCTTCACGGTTCCCAGGGAGCCCGAGATCTCCGAACTGTGAACCACTGCGTGCCCTGGGGGACCCATGAGTACCTCCTTGTCCACAAGGAGGACGACGCCTCGGCAGTCCTTGATCCAGAACTCGTCCAACCAGCCGGCCTTGCTGGGGACACGAACTCGACGTATCTGCGTCAGCTTGCTCAGATCGACCGTGCGGTCGCCCGTAACAGTCCGAGCAGTGAGAAGCTGCCAACCAGGACCGTGACGTTCCGAGCGAAACGTTGTGTACAGGAGCGGAAACCCCAGCGCCAAAGCCAACCCCGCGAACATGCCGGGCACCCACGCACCGGACCGCATTACCCCGAATCGCTCCAGGAGCGCAGGTACAACGATGGCGCCCCCTACGGCCCCGCCGAGAACTGCAGCACCCACGTGCAGGCGACGACGGGCTGTCTCGGCCGGAACCGCCGCCCGTGACGCCTTCTCGACAACGATGCCCGCGCCAGCGGCGCGGGCCGCAGAGCGGAACTTCCTCTTCTGCTTCTTCGACACCAGCGGAGCGTACCTGCAACATTCTGAGGTGTGCCCCCTGCACCGAGTCCAACCTCGCCGAGACGTCAGACCTGGGTCAGCCGCCAGTTGAGACGATGCCGGTTGATCCCCTGACGGCCGCCCCAGCACTGCTTGGACTCCGACGTCAACCCTCGAAGGATTTCCGGAGCCGACCACTTAGCTTGCCCGGTGGGCAGCCGCACTTCGTCAGGGGTTCTCGGCGGTGCCGCCGTCCGCGGGCAGGCCGTCGGGCTCATCGTCCGTCTCCGTGGTCCGCCGGTGGTAGGGGTGGTCGGCGTCCATCTTGCGCGCCAGGCGAAGCGGCGTAGGTTCGGCCTGGCGGGCGTCCCAGCTGATGCCCTGGTTGGTCAGGACCGCGGCACCGGTACCGATCAGGTCGAGCTCGGCGCCTTCGCTCTGTTCGATCACCGTGAACCGGGTGGCGGTGTGGGCGTAGCCGTTCTTGCTCTGACGGCTGCTGGCGAAGCGTGTCTCGTCCTTGCCGAATCGGCCGCTGACGCTGGCCGAGTAGGGGCGGGGGACGTTGACGAGCATGAAGTCCGGGTAGAGGTGGGTGGCGTCGTCGTTGGCGAGTTGGTAGAGGCCGTTGGTGGTGTCGGTGGATCGCCAGCTGCCGTCCTTGGTGCGCATGTAGGCGCCGGTCGGCCGGCCGATGCGTTCGAGGTTGCTGATGACGCGCACGGTTGCGAGGGGGCGCTGGGCGCGCGGAAGACTGTGACCGGGAAGCCAGGAGGACGGGCGGGGCAGGTCGGACGGCGGGGTCTGGCCTAGTGATTCGTCGGCGAGGCCTGCCCAGATGTACTCGGTGGCGTCGCTGTCGACGTACACCACCGTCGGTGCTGGTGGGGGCAGCTGGGATCGGGCGCTGACGAGGGCGGATTCGACGAGCTGGGCGGCGGCGCTGGCCTGCTGGGTTTCGTTGCCGATTGCGGTGTACGGGGTGACGTCCCAGGCAAGGTCGGTGGCGTGCAGGGCGGTGTTGGCGGGCCCGTAGGTCATCCATCGGCCGGCTTGGGGGCTGTAGGCCCAGACGTGCCACGGGTCGTCGGGGCCGCCGGTGGGCCGGATCGCGGCGAGGGTGATGGTGAGCGGGGCCGGTGTCGCCGTTCGGCGCTTGCCGTAGGGCCGGCGCGGGGCGTGGCGGCGTACGTGGATCCCGATGTGCCACCAGGGCCGGAGCGGGAGCTTTCCGAAGGCGGCTCCGAGGCGGTGGTCGCTGGCGCCGACGCCCCGGAGGATCTCGCGGAGGGTGTTCTCGGTCGACTTGTCGAGCCCGGCCTGACGGGTGGCGACGAGGTCCGCGCGGTACTTCTCGTTGTACGGGGTGCCGTCCTTCCTGTGTGTCGGTACCGGTGGTGGCGCCTGTTTGATGTACTGCGCGGTGGCGCCGATCTTGGCCAGTGCCTGCTTGGACGGCGGCTTGGCGTCTTCTGCTTCGGCCTTCTTGCGGGCCTCGATGGTCGGGTACCACCGGTTGGGGTCCCAGTCGGTCTCGCAGATGACTGCGGTGTGGGTGTCGGGGCCGGTGAACGGGGCGAGCAGGTTCTCCAGGTGCTGCTGGCGGGTCTGGGCCGTCTGCGGTCCGTGGCGCAGCGCGCCGGGCTTGTCCTGGAGGAAGACGACCTTGAGGCGGCCGCCGAGGGTGGGGTATTCGGTGGCTTCGGCGGCGACGAACTCAGGTCCGAACCCCCACTGGCGTGCGATCTCCGACTGGAGGCGGGATCGGACCTCGTCGGTGTCCCAGAGGACGACGACGAGGAGCGTGTTGATGCCGGCTGTGTCGAGGGCCGCGGGGATCCGGTCAGCGGTGATCGGCCCGTGTACGCGCGCGCCGGTCTCTGTGGGCGGCAGTGCGATGCCGGGGACCTCCAGGAACAGTGGGCTGCGGTGGCTGTAGGTCTCGCCCTTGTCGTCGAGGAGCTTTTCGAGGCGGCGGTAGAAGTCCATGCCGTGGCCGCGTCCGAGCCCCGAGGTCTTGGTGCTGATCGGGGCCACGGCCCACACCGGTCCCAGGTGACTCTCGGTCAAGGCGGTGTCGTCGAGGTGCTCGGGGAAGGGCGGGATCTTGGTGGTCAGGCGGGGCAGGGCGGCCAGGCGTCTGCTGGCGGCGACGGCAGGTACGTTGAGCCGCCGCTGCCATGGCGGTCCGTCGGTTTTGGCCGCCACCACGATCGGCTGGTCGGGGTTGGCGAGGAGAACCGTCGAGACCCCCTTCCAGGCCGTGGCGAGGAGGGTGGCTGCGGCGTTCACGGTCAGCGCGTGGCGGCCGGAGTGCCCGGTGGCCGCCGTACCGATGATGATCCTTGCCAGCAGGTGCCGGACGCGGCCGGCTGCGTCCGCTGCGCCGGTCAGTTCGTGTCCCAGGGCCGCGAGCGTGCCGTCGGAGCAGAGGGTGAACCGGACGGGGTGTTCGGCACCGAGGGGCCAGTCGAGGCTGGCAAGGTGCTCGGCCAGGCGCCACCGGGCGAGTTCACCCGGCCACCACGATCGGGCCCGGCGTCCGCCCCGCGGTGGTGGCGGTACCTCTGCCTCGACGGGCGTTGCGTGGGCCACGAGTTCGGCGAGCCGCTTGCCGATCTCTGCTCCGGCAGGACCGGGAATGACGGCCTCGGTCCAGTAGAGGAAGACGTCGTGGCGGTCCTCCGGGCTGATCTCCCGGCCCGCGAGCAGTTCGCACTGTCCGTTGTTCCACTGCCAGCGCGCCCAGGTACCGATAACAGCCCGCAGGACTGCTTCCAGGGCGCGGTAGGGCGGCTGGACGTCCTTCCTGCCGCCGAAGCTCTGGGTGTAGGTGCTGCACAGCTCTTCCCAGATTCGGGATGCCGGCTTCGCGGGCCGGTAGGCGATGACCTGCCCGAGGTCGCTCGGTTCGGTGCGGTAGCACAGGACGCGGGCCTGCTTGCGGGTGGTGTCGTCGAACGGGCGGGTCATACGCGATCTCCCAGGTAGGAGTGGAAGCCGGAGTGCAGGACGGGCACCAGGTGCGAGGCATGGGCGTACTCGGCGATTTCCTCCATGGAGTAGCCGTAGCAGGCGCCGAGCTGGGCGAGTTGGGGTGCCGTTAACGGCCATGTCACCAGCCCCAAATGCGGGTGATCTTTGGTTGTTTGTCCGCGTTGACCCGATGTTGTCCGGCATGATGCGGGGCCATGGGGCGGCAGCCGGTAGGCATGGACGAGCTGGTGGAGCACTGGACGGTGCTCGATGACGAGGCGGACCTGGTCGCGGGGAAACGCGGCGGGACGCGCGTGGGCTTCGCGCTACTGCTGAAGTTTTACACCCGGTACGGCCGGTTCCCGCGGGGCCGGGTGGACTTCCCGGACGAGGTGGTGGAGTTCGTCGCCCGGCAGATGAACGTGCTGGCCGCCGACTTCGAGTCCTACCAGTGGACCGGCAGCACGATCGAGTACCACCGTGCCCAGATCCGCGAGCACCTGGGCTTTCGGGTGTGCTCGGTGCAGGACGCGGAGAAGCTGACGGGCTGGCTGGCCGGCAACGTCGCGCACGCCGAGCGGAACCCGGACCGGGTGCGCGAGGAACTGTTGAAGCGGTGCCGGGAGGAGTTCATCGAGCCACCGGCGCCGGACCGGATCACGCGGATGGTCCGCTCCGCGCTGCACACCGCGGAGGAGACCTGGTTCACCACCGTCTTCGCCCGGTTGCCCGAGCTGGTGCAGGGGCGGGTGTTGGCCCTGGGGCGACCGCGCCGGAGGAGAGCGGGGCTGGCGCCGAGCAGGGTGACCAGGAGAGCCAGGACGAGGAGTCGGTGCTGGCGCTGGTCAAGGCGATGCCGGGCAACGTGAGCCTGGAGTCGATGCTGCGGGAGATCCGCAAGCTGACGGCGATTCGGGCGATCGGCCTGCCGGCCGGACTGTTCGCGGACGTGGCGCCCAGGGTGCTGACCGGCTGGCGGCAGCGGGCGGTGGTCGAGTCGCCCTCCCACCTTCGCCGCCGGTCGCCGGAGTCCGCGGTGACCCTGCTGGCCGCGCTGCTGGTCGAGCGGGAGCGGGAGGTGACGGACTGCCTGGTGGACCTGCTGATCGCCACCGTGCACCGGATCGGCGCCCGCGCCGAGCAGAAGGTGACCAACGAGCTGATCAACGCCTTCAAGCGGGTCTCGGGCAAGGAGAACCTGCTGTTCCAGATCGCCGAGGCCTCGCTCGCCACCCCGGGCGGTGAGGTCCGCGAGGTGGTGTTCCCGGCGGTGCGCGGTGGCGAGCAGACGCTCAAGGAGCTGGTCCACGAGTACCGGACGAAGGGCCCGGTGTACCGGCGCACGGTGCAGACCACGTTGAAGGCGTCCTACACCAACCACTACCGCAAGGGCCTGATCGAGCTTCTGGGGGTGCTGGAGTTCCGCTCCAACAACTCGGCCCACCGGCCCGTGCTGGATGCGCTCGCCCTGGTCGAGCGGTACGCGAAGGCCGGGAACACCACCTACTACCCGCTGGGCGAGAGCGCCCCGGAGCACCGAGGCACCAAGGGGCAGTGGGCGGAGCTGGTCTACCGGGCGGACAAGCGCGGCCGGCGCCGGGTGGTGCGGATGGTCTACGAGGTGGCCACCTTCCAGGCCCTGCGCGAGCAGCTGCGCTGCAAGGAGGTGTGGGTGGTCGGCGCCGGCCGGTGGCGCAACCCGGACGAGGACCTGCCCAGCGACTTCGAGGCCCGCCGGATCGAGCACTACCGCGAGCTGCGCAAGCCGCTGGACGGCGCCGTGTTCATCGACCAGTTGCGCGGCGAGATGACCGAGGCCCTGGCCAGCCTGGACGCGGTGGCTCCGGGGCTGGACTGGTTGGAGATCAAGGAACGCGCCGCCGGGGCGATCAAGTTCACCGGCCCGGAGGCGCAGGAGGAGCCTCGCAACCTACGCCGGATCAAGGCCGAGGTCGGGCGGCGCTGGAGCGCGGTGCCGCTGATCGACATGCTCAAGGAGGCGATCCTGCGCACTGGCTGCTTGAAGGCGATCACCTCGGTGGCCGGGTCGCGGACGCTGCCGGAGGAGGTGCTGGCCGAGCGGCTGATGCTGGCGATCCACGCGTACGGCACCAACACCGGCATCAAGTCGGTGGCCGGCGGCGAGCACGGGCACACCGAGGAGGAGATCCGCTACACCCGGCGCCGCTACCTCACCCTGGAGTCGGCCCGCCAGATCACGGTGGAGATCGCCAACGCCACCTTCGCCGCCCGCGACGCGGGCCTGTGGGGCGCGGGATCGACCGCGGTGGCCTCGGACTCCACGCACTTCCGCTCCTGGGACCAGAACCTGTTCACCGAGTGGCACTCGCGCTACGGCGGCCGGGGCGTGCTGGTGTACTGGCACGTCGAGCGCGGCTCGGTGGTGGTGCACTCCCAGACCCTGCGAGCCTCCGCCTCGGAGGTCGCCGCGATGGTCGAGGGCGCGATCCGCCACGGCACCACGATGAGCGTGGAGGGCAACTACGTCGATTCCCATGGCCAGTCGGAGATCGGGTTCGGGGTAACCAGGCTGCTGAACGTCGACCTGCTGCCCCGCATCAAGCAGATCAACCGGGTCAAGCTCTACCGCCCGGCCGCGGGCGAGCCGGGCGCCTACCCGAACCTCGCGGCGGCGATGACCCGCCCGATCCGCTGGGAGGTGATCGCCGCCAACTGGGACCAGGTCATCAAGTACGCCACCGCGATCCGCACCGGCACCGCCTCCACTGAAGCGATCCTCTCCCGCTTCACCCGCGCCGCCTCCCACCCCGCCTACCAGGCGATGCTGGAGATCGGCCGCGCCCAGAAGACCATCTTTGTATCAGTTACGTGGAATCTGACCGCAGCGGAGATCATCTCCGTGCGGTACAACCACGGACTGAGGAGATGTGTTGGGCACGGTGGTGCTGGCGGAGAAGTGGCCGGTGCTCGGCAGGCACGAGCGGGCGGCTGGGTGGTTGCAGGTGTGGACCGATCTGGGCCGTGCGCCCCGGACGATCGACGCGTACGCCCGGGGGCTGGCCGAGTACCTGGAGATGTGCGAGCGGGAGAACGTCGACCCACAGACCGCCAACCGAGCACACATCGCCCTCTATGTACGGGAGTTGACCTCTCGGCCGAGTCGCCGAGGTGCGAACGTCGTCTCGATCGACTCGGGCTCGGGCCTGGCCAACGCCACCATTCAGCAGCGCCTGGTGCCGGTCCGGCTGTTCTACGACTTCCTCATGGAGGACGGGCAGCGCGACTCCAACCCGGTCGGCCGGGGCCGCTACACGCCCGGCCGCCGACGCGGCGGGCACGAGCGCGGCCTCGTGCCGAGGCTCACGAAGCTGCCCTGGATACCCACCGAGCAGCAGTGGATGGACGTCCTCGCGGTCGCCGCCGAGGAGCCGGTCCGCAACCGCGTGATGCTCGCTCTCGCCTACGATGCCGCACTGCGTCGTGAGGAGCTGTGCTCGCTGCGTACCGACGACCTCGACCCGGCCCACCGAACCCTGCGGGTTCGGGCTGAGACGACCAAGAACCGGCTGGAGCGCGTCGTGCCGTACTCCGCGCCGACCGGCATCCTGTTGTCGGGCTACCTCGCACACCGGTCCGGAATCAGTCGGGCCCGCGGGCCGCTGTTCCTGTCGGAATCCCGGCGCAACCACGCCCAGCCGCTGAGCCTGTGGACTTGGTCGAAGGTGGTCCGCCGGATCGCACTGGCCGCCGACGTCCCGCGGTTCTCCACCCACACCACGAGACACCTGTGCTTGACCGACCTGGCCCGGATGGGCTGGGAACTGCACGCCATCGCCACCTTCGCCGGCCACCGCCACACCGACTCCACCCTCACCTACATCCACCTCTCGGGCCGGGACCTGGCTGACAAACTCAGCCGCGGCATGGAGCAGATCCACGGCTGGCGGGTGCAGATGCTGGCCCGCTTGGGCGAGCAGGCGACCGGGACGGCCGCGCTGTGACCGTGGTGATATCGGCGGCCGTCACCGAAACGGCCGCGGACCCCTGCTGGCCATGGCCCATCGACCTGGCCCGATACGACCGCCGACCTGAGCTCAGCGAGCGCGAGAGCACGGCACTGGCCAGCCTGGGCTGGCAGGTCCGCCGGCGCCGCGGCTACGACCCGGACCGGGTTGAGTGGCGGGCGATCGACCGACTGCTCCGCCCGCTCGACGACGCGCGAGCCTCGCTGCGATGGTGCCCGGACACGCCCGCCCACCGCCGCTCGGTCACCGACGCCGTCGGCCTGATCCTGCGGCGCTGCTTGGAGGACGGGACGTCGTTCTGGGCGTGGTCGGCAGACGACTGGGTCCGCCTCATCGGCCCTGGCCACAAGGAGTTCGAGGCCGCCTGGCCCGGGTGGATCGACGGCACGGTCCGGCCCTACGTGGCCGCGTTCGCCTACCTGCTCGGCGGCTTCACCGACTTCCATCGCATCGGAGGGTTCATCCGCCGATCGCTGGCCTGGCGGGTCTTCGGCCAGGAACCGGTCGAGGAGGCGATTGCGCAGGTGGCTGCCACTCTCCAGGGCTGGGGCTACCACCCGTCGAACGGAGCCTTCGGCCAGTTCCGCACCGTGCTGGTCCAGATCATGCTCATCAACCGCAGTCCGCTCCTGCAGGACATGACCACCGACGCCTTGGAGCGAGTCCGCGAGAGCCCCGCCCTCCCATACGGGGCACGGCGCGGCAATCTGCACGGTGTTCACCGGGCGATAGCCGCTCTCGGCTACGCCGACCCGCCGCCCAAGCCCGTCCACGGCGTGATGCCCGACCTCGAAGGCGTCCCCGAGTCCTGGGCCGCGGCGGTGGAGCGCTGGCACGACACATCCACGCTCACGCCGAAGGTCAGAGGTATGTTCCGCTCCGTCATGGCCAAGGCGGGCCGGTGGCTGGCCGCCGAGTGCCCCGACGTCGTCGAACCCGCCCAGTGGACGCGCGAGACCTGCGCGGCCTGGGTGGCGGCGCTGGACCGGATGACCGTCGGCGAGTACGTGCAGCGCCAGGCCGGAGTCGACAAGCGCGGCGGCGAACCGCTCTCGCCCCGCACGAAGGCCGGCTACCTCACCGCGACCAGGACGTTCTTCCGGGACTGCCAGGAGTGGGAGTGGATTCCCCGCCGGTTCGATCCCGTTCGCGCGCTGGCCACCCCCAGGAGCGTCGCGGCGCTGATCGGCCCCAACCCCCGGGTGATCGCCGACGACATATGGGCGAAGCTGTTGTGGGCCGGGCTCAACGTCGATCCCGAGGACTTCCCGACCAACACCTACGGGCTGTGCTATCCGATCGATCTCATCCGCGCGGTCACCCTGACCTGGCTGTTCAGCGGCCTGCGCAGCGACGAGATAGCCCGCCTCCGCATGGGCTGCATCCGCTGGCAGCACGACGGCTTCCCCATCCCCGGCGACTCCGACGAGGTACTGGCGCGGGACGCCGTCTGCCTGCTGGACATCCCCACCCACAAGACCGGCACCTCGTTCACCAAGCCCGTCGATCCTCTGCTGGGCAAGGCGATCGAGGCGTGGCAGGAACTCCGGCCGCAGCAGCCGAAGATGCTGGACCGCAAGACCGGTGAGCAGGTGGACTTCCTGTTCGCGCACCGGGCCAAGCGCCTCGCGAAGACCTACATCAACACCGCGGTCATCCCATCGCTCTGCCGCAAGGCCGGCGTCCCGACAGCGGATGTCCGGGGCAACATCACCAGCCACCGGGCCCGCTCCACCATCGCCAGCCAGCTCTACAACGCCAAGGAGCCGATGACGCTGTTCGAGCTGCAAGCCTGGCTCGGACATCGCTCACCGCAATCCACCCAGTACTACGCGAAGATCACGCCGAACACGCTCACGAAGGCGTACACCGAGGCCGGATACTTCGCCCGCAACGTCCGCACGGTCGAGGTCCTCCTCGACCGCGACGCCATCACCTCCGGGGCCGCGGCCACCGGCGAACCATGGCAGTACTACGATCTCGGTCACGGGCTGTGCTCCTACTCGTTCTTCGAACAGTGCCAGCACCGGATGGCCTGCGCCCGCTGCGACTTCTACACCCCCAAGGAATCGACGAAAGCCCAACTCGTCGAAGCCAAGGCCAACTTGCAGCGCATGCTCGTGAGCATTCCGCTCACTGAAGAGGAACGCGCCGCCGTCGACGACGGCCAGAGCGCCCTCGACCGCCTTCTCGAGCGCCTCGCCGAGGTGGCCACCCCAGCCGGCCCGACGCCGAGCGAGCTCCGCGCCGAACCCGGTCGACCCCTGCCCCTGACTGTCCGATCACCACCTGACTCCACCGACCGAAAGTGCTGCTGACATGCAACCCGCCCTCTTCACCATCGACCTCCCCGGCCCGGGACGACTGAGCACCATGGCCAGACCCCGTGGCAATGACTGGCTTGAAGACGAGATGGCCGCGCTGAAGAACTGCGGCGTCGACGTCCTGGTCTGCGCGCTCACCGGCCCCGAACTCGACGAAATCGGCCTCGCAGACGAACCCCGGACAGCCACAGCAGCTGGGCTGCAGTTCGTCGCGATACCCATCCCCGACCGCACCGTCCCCGACCGCACCGCGATCCTGCCTACTCTGCACAAACTGACCGAACAGCTACACGACGGCGCGCACGTCGTCACCCACTGCCGAGCCGGCATCGGACGCTCGTCCCTCCTCGCGGCCGCACTCCTCATCCTCAAGGGCGTCGATCCCGACAGCGCCTGGAACCACATCGAACGAGCCCGCGGACTCGCTGTCCCAGACACCGCCGAGCAACGAGAGTGGACGATGGGACTGCTCAAATAGCCACGAAGTTGACAAATCAGATTCCACAGAATCGCCCGCTACCTGCGCGACCGCGCCCTGCAGCGCGAGATCGAGGAGGGCCTGAACGTGGTGGAGGCCTGGAACCGAGCGAACGCGGTGATCTACTACGGCAAAGGCGGGGAGATCTCCAGCAACCGGCGCGAAGAGGTCGAGATGGCCGCGCTGTGCCTGCGCATCCTCCAGGCGTCCCTGGTCTACGTGAACACCCTGATGCTGCAGGCCGTCCTGGCCGAACCCGAGTGGGCCGGCCTGCTTGGCCCGGCCGACCGACGCGGCCTGACCCCGCTGTTCTGGGGCCACGTCCGCCCCTACGGCGAGGTGAAGCTCAACCTCGCCTCCCGCCTTCAGATCGGGGGCGCCGACCTGGGCGACCTGGGCTGATCGGCCCGCCAGTCAGACCAGTGCCCTTCCACGTCGACGGGCCGCCACAGCGCACGGCGACGACCTCCGTCGGCCACCGTGCAGCAACTGCGCACCGCGCTGGCCGCCCTTTGGCGCTGCGTACATGTAGACCTTCTCGTGTTCGGCCTTTTCTCCCAACGGGTAGCGGGTACGGTCGGATGCAACGTCAGTAGGGAGCTGGGGGTTCGGTGACGGGCATAGAGATCGCGGTCGGGTACGTGTTCGCGTGGGCCCTCCGCAAGGCGAAGCGGGTGGTCGGCCGGGCAGACGCGGAGGTCGACCGCACGCTGGACACGGCGATGGACCGGCTCCACGACCTGGTCGGCCGCAAGCTAGGCGAAGACCCGGCGTTCAAGAAGCTGGCCGAGGAGGCCGAGGCGGGGCAGGACAAGCCGAGCGACCGTACCCGCCGGCGGGTGCAAGATGCACTGGAGGAAGCCGCCGAGCAGGATCTCGGCTTCGCCGAGGCCCTGGACCGCGCGGTGAAGCAGCTGCAGGGCCTCGACCGCGCGTCCCGCGCATCCGACGGGGTATCGGCCGGGGACGGCGGACAAGCCGCAGGCGAGAATGTGATCAACTACAACCACGCAGAGGATGGCTCGGTCGCCGCTGGAGTGGTCCAGGGGGGTGTGCACTTTGATACCCCTCGCAGGCCGGATCCGTCAGAGGGCTGAGCGGACCGGGTAACAAACAGCCCACCACCTCGGGAGTACCTCCCACCGCTTCCCAATCGGGAGGTGCGATCACCCACGCCGCGGGCGGCAGCGTCGCCGTCGGGATGGCCGATCACGTCCACGTGTACCTTCCCCAGGCTCGGAGCAACCCCCGCCCCGATCGGCCCCGGCCAATCCAGGAGTGGCAGCCCCAGCAACTCGGCGTTCACCCTGCCATCCACGGCACCAACCCGCCTGACGACGACCACGAGTTCGTCCTCCCCTCGTATCTCGAACGCGACCACGACCAGCAACTGCGCGCTCGCCTGCGTAACGCGGCCAGCGACAAGCAGGCGGTGTTCGTACTCGTACGTGGGTCGTCGTGTGTTGGTAAGAGCCGCACCGCCTTCGAGGCCGTCCGCGCCTGCCTGCCCGACTGGCAGCTCGTCTTTCCCAAGAACGCCAAGGGTCTCCTCAATCTGCTCAACGCCGCTGCCCTCGCCCCGCGCACCGTGCTGTGGCTCAACGAAGCCCAGAACCACCTCGACGGCCCAGACGGAGAGGAGGCCGCCGCCGCACTGCACAGCCGCATGGAGGAACCCGGCCCTCTCGTGATCCTCGGCACGCTGTGGCCCGAGTACCACCGCGACCTCACCGCCACCCCTCAGCCCGGCCAGCACACTAGAGGCGCCCACCCCAGTGCCCACGCCCTGCTTGACCAGGCTGTGCTCGTCGACGTCCCACCAAACTTCACCACGAAGGTCCTTGGCACCCCGAGCGTGAAGTCCGACCCCTCG
Organism: Kitasatospora sp. NPDC101155; assembly: GCF_044768305.1. NCBI lineage: Bacteria > Bacillati > Actinomycetota > Actinomycetes > Kitasatosporales > Streptomycetaceae > Kitasatospora > Kitasatospora sp. NPDC101155. The sequence goes on from NZ_JBIWPN010000042.1 coordinate 48,512, forward strand.
CTGGCCGCGGCCGTGGCCACCAGCAGCGGTGGGAGGATCACTCAGACCCTCGCGGCCGGCCCGCAACTGGTCGACCACTACGAAATCCCCACCGACCCCCACGGCCCATACGGCCGCGCCGTCATCACTGCCGCCATGGACGCCCGGCGCCTCGGCCACACCTCACCCTTGCCTGCTGCGCTCCTCGAAGCTGTCGCCCCCTGCTACCTGACCGACGAAAGTCGCGCCACCGCCCCCGACACCTGGTTCGCCGACGCCCTCGCATACGCCCGGCAGAACGTGCGGGGCGTGGCGGCGGCCCTGGAACCCGTCGCCAACCCCGACGGCATGGGCGCCCTCCCCGGCGTCTACCGCCTCAGCGACTACCTCGACCACCACGCCCGTATAACCCGTCGCTACACCTTCCCGCCGGAGTCCTTCTGGACTGCGGCCCGGGATCACGCAGCCACCACAGCGGACCTGATGGCGTTGGCAGACGCGGCTGGTTTACGGCAGCGTGACCGTATCAGCGCCCTCCTGTACCGGCGGGCCGCCGACGCCGGGAACGCCAGGGCGCTGACGAAACTGGCGCAGATGCGCGAGGGTGCCGGGGACTTCGAGGAGGCGAAGGGGCTGTACCGGCGGGCCGCCGACGCCGGGAACACCCAGACGCTGGCGCAGATGCGCGAGGGTGCCGGGGACTTCGAGGAGGCGAAGGGGCTGTACCGGCGGGCCGCCGACGCCGGGAACACCGGGGCCCTGACGGAACTGGCGGAGCTGCGCGAGCGGGTCAGGAACATCGCGGAGGCGGACAGGCTGTACCGGCGGGCCGCCGACGCCGGGAACACCCAGACGCTGACGGAACTGGCGGTGATGCACGAGCGGGCCGGGGACATCGCGGAGGCGGAGCGCCTCTACTTGCAGGCCGCCGACGCCGGGGACACCACAGCCCTGACGACACTGGCGCATATACGCGAAGATGCCGGCGACTTCGAGGAGGCGGAGAGGCTCTTCTGGCGAGCCGCCGACGCCGGGGACACCCGGGCCCTAACGGAACTGGCGGAGCTGCGCGAGCAGGCCGGGGACATCGAGGGGGCGAAGGGGCTGTACCGGCGGGCCGCCGACGCCGGGAACACCCAGGCACTGACCGAACTGGCGCAGATACGCGAGGGTTTCGGCGAAGTCGAGGAGGCGGAGTGGCTGTACCGGCTGACCATCGACGCCGGCGACACCAGGGCCCTGATGCTGCTGGCGAGACTGCGCCGACGGGCCGGGGACGTCGAGGAGGCGCAGAGGCTGTACCGGCGGGCCATCGACGCCGGGGATACCCGGGCCCTGCCGGTACTGGCGCAGATGCGCGAGCAGGCCGGGGACGTCGAGGAGGCGCAGAGGCTGTACCGGCGGGCCATCGACGCCGGGAACACCACGACGGCCCTGGCAGCACTGGCGCAGATACGCGAGGAGAACGGGGACCTTGAAGGGGCGGAGCGAATCCTCTTGCAGGCCGCCGACTCCGGGAACATCACGGCCCTGACGGAATTGGCGGGGCTGCGCGAGCGGGCCGGCGACCGCGAGGAGGCGGAGCGACTGGCCTGGCAAGCCGCCGACTCCGGGGACACCCGGGCCCTGCCGGCACTGGCGCGGATGCGCGAGCGGGCCGGGGACATCGAGGAGGCGCAGAGGCTGTACCGGCTAGCCGCCGACGCCGGGAACACCCGGGCCATGGCGGAACTGGCGGTGATTTGCGTGGTGCGCGGCGATTTCGAGGGGGCGGAGCGGCTGGGCCGGCGGGCCGCCGACGCCGGGGACACTCAGGCCCTGACGGCATCGGCGATCATGTGCGAGCGGCTCGGCGACATCGAAGGGGCGGAGCGGCTGCACCGGCAGGGCGTCGAGATCGGGAACGCCTGGTACTCCGATCTGGCCGTGCGTGAAATAAGGCGACTGCGCGAGCGGGCCGGCGACACCGAGGGCGCGGAAAGGATAAGGCGATTTGGTCTGGAGGCAGACGGTTCTCCAGCCCAGCCGTGGTAGCGCACTCAACGCCGTCCCGCGAAGAGCGCGCTCCGCCGACGAGACTCCAGGGGGCGTAATTGGTCGATTCCGCCCCCAGGCGCAGATCCAATCGGATCGGCCCCCCGACCTGCCGGAACCGGCCGCCTATCCAATCGAATCCGGTCCACCGTTCCACCTCCCCATTCCGCCCCCGCTAGGGTGGCCCGCGGACACCGCCGGGCCCTTCCCGGCCCACCCGGGGGAAGGCGAAGAGCGCATGGTCGACCGGCTCTACCTGCGGCACTCCACCGACAAGCAGACCGACGCCCGCCAGCGCCACGCCCTGGCCCCGCTGCTGGCCGCCGGCGCCCCCGTCTACGAGGACCCCGCCACCTCCACCCGGCAGCTCTCGCTCGGCCGCGCCGGCTTCACCCGGCTGCTGAACGAGGCCGCCGTCGGCGACACCATCCGCATCGCCGACGCCGCCCGGCTCTTCCGCTCGGTGGCGGACATCCTCGCTCTGCGGCCGGTGCTGATCCGCCGCGGCCTGCACCTGCGAGTCGAGTCCGGGCTGCTGTCTGGCATCGACCTCGCCTCCAACGACCCCGGCACCAAGATGATGGTGAACGTGCTCGCCGCTGTGCTGGAGTTCCAGCGCGACATGATCTCGGAGAACACCCGCGAAGGCGTCGCCGCCGCCAAAGCCTCCGGCAAGACGCTCGGCCGCCCCGCCTCGCTCGACCCGGACCAGGCGGCGAAGGTGGTCGAGGCGTTCGGCGAAGGCACCGCCGTCAAGGCCCTCGCCCGGCAGCACCAGGTCGACCCGAAGACGATCCGCCGCGTCCTGGACGCCGCCGGAGCCCGTGAACTGCCCGAGCTGCTCGACGTCGCCCCGGACCCGACCGCCGAGCAGCAGCCGGAACCGGACCCGGTGATCACCCTCGATCTGCCTGGCCTGCTCGCCGACCACCTGCTCGCCGGCGGCGACGAGACCGTCCGCGCCGCGCTCGCCTCCGGCCGAACCATCCGCCGCGGCCAGGGCCGCTCCCTCCGGATCACCGCACCGCTCGAACTCCACCGCACCGCGCTGCAGCAGGCCGCCACCCTCGCCACCGAATCCGCCAGCTCCGCCGAGCGCAAGGCTCACCGGGTCTACGCCACCCGCATCACGGCCGCGGCGACTGCCCCCTGAGCTCCAGAGCCGCGAGCGGGCTTACCGCTAGCTCTGCCTGATCGATCCCCGAGGCCGGCGTCGGTCCGGATGCCCGATCGGTTCTCAAAACTCGTTCTCACTCAAGTGGCGGCGGATCCCTGTTCTGGGCGGCCTTGCGTGAACAGGGCGCCCCCCGGGGAGGCTTGACCATGCGACCCCGCAGCTGCTTGGAGGAACCATGCCCCAACCCGCACGACTGATCTGGACCAACAACCACGACGACCCGGCTGGTACCACGCTTACCGGGACCGGCCACTCGGAGCCCATCGACTTGACCCAGACGGAGGCAGTCTTCTTCTCCCTCGTCGTTGGCAACCCACCAAAGGACATGTACGCGGGGGAAGCAGATGGGCGGGAGCATGACCACCTGACCGTGACCTTGCAGGTACAGGACGCCAGCGGCACCTGGCTCCCTGTCGTGCACCTGCGGCCCGCCGGGATTGGGGCCCGGCCCGAGCACCCGATGCACTCCGAGCCTCACAAGCCCCACAGCCGCGCATCCGTAGGGCTGTTCCTGCCCGACAGCAGCCCTCACCAGTCGAGCGTCGTGCCAATGGTCCTCCCGCCGACCGCGCGAATCCGCTGGGATGCCTACCGAGAGCTCCAGGGCCGCGTGTTGAATCCCGCGTCGTTCCATCAGACCGTGATCTCCCTGTACGGGCGCTGACTCCTTCGCCCCAGAGCACTGCGCACACAGCGCGAGCAGATTATGCAGGCATACCGGGCCGGGCACGAAGACCAGCCCGGCCGAGCGCAAGGATCACCGGGTCTACGCCACCCGCATCACGGCCGCAACCTGATCATCAGTGGCTTACCGCTAACCACGTCCTGATTGATCCCCGAAGCCGGTTAAGGCCCTCGCCCGGCAGCACCAGGTCGACCCCAAGACGATCCGCCGCATCCTGGACGCCGCCGGCGCCCGAGAACTGCCCGAGCAACTCGACGTGCTCCCGGCCGACCTCGGCGAGCAACCCGCGCCAGCGTCAGACCCGGACCTGGTGCTCGACCTGCCCGGCCTGCTCGCCGACCACCTCGCCACCGTCGGCGACGAAGCCGTCCGCCGAACGCTCGCCTCCGGCCGAACCATCCGCCGCGGCCAGGGCCACTCGCTCCGCATCACCGCCCCGCTCGAACTCCACCGCGCCGCGCTGCAGCAGAGCGCGGCCCTCGCCGCCGACACAGCCGGACCTGCCGAGCGCAAGGCCCACCGCGTCTACGCCGCCCGCATCACGGCCGCCGAGAGGCCGTGAGCTCGCTCGTTTGGGGCTGGTGACATGGTCGTTAACGGCACCCCGAGAGGCCCGCGGGTTCATGGAAACTGAAGGGTTCTCAGCCGGAACCTGAGGATGGGCTGTCGTGTTTCCGTGGGATCGGCCTTCGGGTTCAGGCGAACACGCGGGTGAGCGCCGTGCGGACCGCCCCTGGGCAGCTTTCTGGGGAACGGTGCTGGCATCGTAAGAGTCATGACACCAGTAGGAACGACACCGGAACCGGAAACCTCGATGCAGAGCGGCCTCACGACTCTGGGGGAGGTGGCGTGCCGCTATCAGGCAGATGAGATCCGCCCGGAGGACCTGCCGATGATCGCTGCTGAGGCACTCGCGGCCGGGCTGGACACCCCGACGCTGTGTGAGCTCGCCGGTTGGCCGCGCAACGCGAATACCCACGACATCCGCAACGCGTTCGAGCAAGCACTCTCCGAGTCCGGGATCGAGTTGCCCGATCCGGGCCTGGCGCGGCGCCACGCCCTGCGCCGACTGGCGGCGAGACTCGTCAATGGAGAAATCGCTCCCGCCGACCTGGCGACGGACGACTGGTGGGAGACAGAGGTCGAAACCGTGGAGGAGCGATCCTTCGTGCGGCTGATCCCGCAATGCGTGTGCTGCCTTGAGTACACGTTGAGGCTTGACCAGCAGACGTGGGCAGCCGAGCTGCGGATCGCCGCGCTCGCCCTGACATCGTCTCCACCGATCGGCCCTGGTTGCTGACTCTGCCGTGATGGCACGCTCACCCTCGCCGATGACGTAATCCCGGTGGAGCGGACTTCACCGAAGTCACTGTTCAGCGTCCTGGCCCAACAGCGCCCGTGCGGAGTCCGCGTAGCGGATGGCGGTCTTCTCCGCCAGGCCGAACACCTCTGCGAGGTGGAGCGGGTCGGGGCCGTGGACGAGGGCTTCTTCAAGCTGGCGGTCGACGCGGAGCCGTTCCAGGGTGGCCCTCTGGCCTCGAAGCGCGGCGGAAACGGAGACGCCGCTGATGGGCCCGGTCTCCAGCGCGGTCTGCTTGTTGATCAGCAGGTGCGGGTTGGCGGTGTCGGGCCAGCGTCGTCGCCGGTGCTCCAGCCAGGCGAGGGCGAGTTGCAGGGTGAGCTCGTCCAGAGGGCGGACGCGGCCGTCGATGACGAGCCGACGGTTGCCGATGTCGAGGTCGTCGAGCTGGAGGCGGCGGATCGCGCCGGGCCGGGCGGCGTGGATGGCCGCGAGGGCGAGTATCAGCCGGTCGGCCGGGCGGGTCACCGCGGCGACGGAGGACCGGACGTCCTCGGCTTCCAGCGGCTGGATGACACCGCTCTCCTGCTGGCCGACCCGAATGCGGCTGGTCGGGTTCTTGAAGATCGTGCCGTTCTTCTTGGCCCGGGCGAACAGGGACCGCAGGGCGACCAGGGTGTGCTTGCGCTTCGAGCCATGGACGGTGGCCAGGTGGGCGAGAACGTCGTCGCGGGTGACCTCACGCAGGTGGTCGTAGCGGCCGGACCACTCCAGCAGCACCGGCCGCAGCCGGTTGAGATAGCCCCAGACGGTTGCCACGTCCCGCGGCTGGGACCGCGGGCCGCCGTCGTGCAGGAGCCGGGCCCAGTCCTGGACATCTCGCCGGATGCCACCCGCGAGGCCGTCGAGCTTGGACTCCAGCCAGCGGTCGAAGGAGGACGGCCGGTCGTCGAGGAACACGCCGATGAGGCCTAGCACCTCCGCCGTGCGTTCGACACTGAGTCCACGAGACCGCAGCGCCGGGAACATCTCGGAGTGCCGGACGACGTCGCCGCCGGTGTGACCGGACAGCACGATGACCAGGGCCCGATCGACGTCCAGGCGAACGCCTCGGGGCCAGCCGTGGGCCTCGCCGAGGCGGTGGGCGGTATGACGGGCCCAGGCCAGCCAAGGGTTGTCGAGACGTACGTGCTCCCGTCGGTCGAAGCGGGTGAAATCGCGACGGGCCTCGAACAGAGCCGGTTGGACCCAGCCGCAGGCCGGCGGACGTGCCGGGGCCGGGTCGGGAAGCCGCGGCCGTCCCCGGCGCTTACCACGCGGAGGGCCCGGACACCGCGGACGGTGGAGGTTGATCAGGAACAGCTGGTGATGCCGCACCTTCTCCAAGTAGGGCTGCAACACAGTGACTTCACCCTTGGCATCCTGGCTCGCCTGGTGCCAGCACAGCCGGCAGTAGCCCTTCTTCAACCGCACCACCCGGTGGCAGCCACTGCACTCGGTGGGCTCCTCGGTGCGGCGGAAGCTCTGGCACGCACTACAAGCGCGGCCGGGCAGCACTCCCCAGCCGAAGCAGTCCGGGCAACTGGTCGGCGGCCTGCACCTGCGCGCCGGCAGAACGTAGGCCATCACATCGGAGAGAGCGAGCGCCCATCACGGCGACGGGGAACCACCGTCGGCCTCGCCACCGCAGCGACAGCGACTTGCTCGGTCTCCTGCTGCCCGGGACGGGGGACCTTCTCCGGCTCGGGCAGCAGCAGATCGCCGATCTCGCAGCCGAGCACGACGCAGATCACGTCCAGGTCCTCCAGCTTGAGGGAGACCGGTTGGCCGGACCACAGGCCGGACATCTTCCCGGCCGAGATGACCAGCCCGTGCTCGGCCAGCATCCGCTGCAGCTCGGATGCCTTCCAGATGCCCTTGTTCGCGGCGGTCAGCCGCAGGTTCCACTTCATCCCATCAGTCCTTCCAGTCGCTTCGCAGCCCGTTGCTGCCCGGCGAGCCAGGCGTCTTCCACCCTCGTCTGCTGGACGTGGACGTATCGCATCGTCGTGGCGATCCAGGAATGTCCCAAAACCTCCTGAATTGCGAGCAGGTCCAGGCCGCCCGAGTAGAGCTCGGACGCGCAGAAGTGCCGCAGGACGTGCGGCGTCAACTTCTCAGCCCAGACGGGAAGATGAGCCGCGACGGCGGCGGCCAGACCGTTCCGCAGGGCGTCGTCGCCGACCCGGCGCGAGGACCCGTCGGCGCATCTGCGCTCGGACGGGAACAGCGGGGCGCCGGGGCGGGTGTGGTCGTCGTCGAACTGGCCCCAGACGTCCTCGATGAACCACCGCAGCGTCCGGTCCGCTCCGTTGATCAGCGGCACCATCCGCTCGCGCGGCCCGGAGCCGCGGACGCCCTTGCCGAGGCGGACGTGGAGCTTGCCGAACCGGCCCAGGTGCCACTTGATGTCGCCCAGGTCGAGGCCGCACGCCTCGCTCACCCGCAGTCCGACTTGCGACATCAGCTTCGCGGCGGTGTAGTTCCTCGCGGTCGGGGCGAACTTGCGGCAGGTCGCCAGCTCGCCGCCCCAGCCGGTGAACAGCCGGCCGACCTCCGGCGCGGTCGGCGGGATCCGCAGCTGGGCGTCCTTGGAGCCGCGCGGACGGTTCATCTCGTCGATCGGGCACTCGACAACCCGCCCGGTCATCCGGTGGATCTCGACCTTGTGCCGCAGCTCCAGGAACAGGAAGTACGTGCTCAGCGCCTGCGAGCGGGCCAGCCGGGTGCCGCTGGGCGAGCCCCGCAGAACCCGCCCGAAGTAGGTGTCCGCGTCGGCCGGCTCCATGTCCCACAGCGGGCGGCCGAACCAGGTCCTCACCTGCTCCAGGTGCCCAACGTCCCCGCGGATCGTGCCGTCCGTCAGCCCGGCCGAGGCCCGCGCCAGCACGAAGCCGGCCAGCACGTCCGTCTCGAACCGTTCCAGCTCCTCCGCCGAGACCGGATCCCGGTACTCGCGCAGGTCCCGCACTACCGCCAGCGCCGACAACCCACGCCTCCTCGCCTTCGACCAGACCGCAGATCGGTCGCACGAGCTGAGAACGCTTCAGGAATCCCGAAGTTACGTCACTGCCGAGCAGAGCACTCGAAGGGGGAAGAAGCCGCTGGCCACGGCCTCGGGCACTCAGCAGGGCTCAGGAGAACTCGCGGGATGTCGCACAATCGGGATCGAAACGGCCCGCACGTTGACCGCAGCTGGGGCACAGGTGACGCTCGCCGTGCGGAACACGGCAGCGGGTGACGCCGTCGCCGCAACGATCGAGAGCTCGACCGGAGGGATCCGCCCCCGAGTCGTCCGGCTGGACCTCGCCGACAGGGCCACCGTCACATCGTTCGTCGACGCGTGGAGCGGCCCGCTTCACCTGCTGGTCAACAACGCGGGCGTGGTCACCGGCGGCCTCGAACGAACCCGCGAGGGCTGGGAGTTGCAGTTCGCGACGAACCACCTGGGCCACCTCGCACTCGCCATCGGTCTGCACGACGCCCTGACCCTCGGAGCGTCCGAGCGCGACGGGGCACGGATCGTCTCGGTCAGTTCGACGGCGCACATGCGTTCCGGCATCGACTTCGACGACCTCCACTTCGAGCGGCGCAGCTACGACCCGCAGATCGCCTACGCCCAGTCGAAGACGGCGAACTCCCTGTTCGCCGTCGAGGCGACCCGCCTGTGGGCGTCCGACGGCATCGTCGCCAATGCGGTGAACCCCGGCGGGGTCGCAACGGGTCTGCAGCGGAACTTCACCGCGCAGCAGAGGCAGTCACTCGATGCGGCCGAGGCCGCCGGAGTCTTCACGTACAAAACGGTCCAGCAGGGAGCCGCCACCACCATGGTCGCGGCCGTCGCCTCGCAGTTCGCCCACTCCGGAGGCCACTACCTCGATGAGTCGCAGGAGGCCTACACCGTGCCGAACGACGCCGACCTCGCGCAACATCCGCACGGTGTCAAGGAATGGGCGCTCGATCCCGCTGCCGCCGAGCGTCTCTGGGCGGTCTCGACCGACCTGCTCCGCACCTGACCTCTCGACGCCGTGACACCCCGCGTCCGATCTTCCCCCGGCAGCGACGAGCCGACCGCCCCCGGATTCCGCAGAAGCCAGGCGCACTGAGAATCCCGCGTCGAGTTTTCTCACTCCACCTGGCAGCCCCGCAGCTCAGCCCAAGATCCACGGACAGACTCAATGCGACGGGACACCCCTGGCTCGAGGCTGTCTCGTAACTCGGCTGGCGGCAGGTGCCCGCCGGTCGGCGGCGGTGCGGGATGATCGTGCCGTGCCGCGGTAGGCGCCGCCGGCCAGCGCGATCGCGTCGCCGCAGGCGGTGGCTGGGCCCCAGATGATCGACGCGATCGCGCGGGAGTTTCCAGGCCGGCCTCGGTTTCAGCCGCCGGGGGCTCTGTTCGGGCCAGTTATGCAGAATCGTGGTTCCTGGACCGCCCGCCGGGACGATTCTGTTGGTGCTACCCCAAGTGGTAGCACGGACCTGGGAAATGACACGCCGGTCGAGATGCCGCTTGAAGAGTTCGTACAGGCGGAAGGGGCAGCAGTGCGGCGATGAATTCATGAGCGTCTGCTGAGGTGCCGGCGGGAGCCGGTGTCGAGCCCTTATGGCACCTGCACCGGCTCCCAAGAGCCGCGACGACTGACGAACGAGCCGTACCGACGGTCACCGGCGGCGTACGCCTACCGCTGACTCTGTCGGCTGTCCGCTTGAACCGCTGCCACCGCACTGACCCAGCACCTGCAGCACCGAGCCTCGACTGCGCGTCTTCTGCCGCATTGTGTGAAGCGCCGGAGTAGGGAGTCCTGATCGTGCCGTCCTTGCTGAACTACGCCATCCTCGCCGACCCGACCTCGCTCCAAGCGTCGCAGCCCGGGGCGCCGTCCGTGGGAACGGTGTACGTGATCGTCTCCAACACCCACCAGTCCGAGGTGCGGTGGGATTTCATCGATGTGGAGATACCGGTCGGCAGCGGCCCCAACGACCTGACGGGTAGTCCCACGGCGATCAGCGCGAGCATCGAAAAGGACTACACGGTCAACCGGGAGCCGGAGCCGACCTTCGACTGGGACAGTACCCTCGGCCGCTTCCGGGCGCATGACCCCTCCGGGGGCAGGCTGACCCTGCCTGAGGAGGAGTCGCTGGTCCTGAGACTGGAGAACATACCGGTTTCCGACATGGCGGGGCTGGTTCGCCTGAAGATCTACGAGCGCTCCGGCGGCGGCGACAGCAACCTCCCCATTCGGCGGGCGAACTTCATCACCACTCTCGGGCTGGTGAAGCAGGCTCCGAAGATCCCACGCAACTTCCGCCCGGAGAAGGACTCCCTGGTGGATGTGGACGCGGGCCAGAACGTCGTGCTGAAGTGGGAGGGGCCGGACAACCTCGACTACTGGATCCGCGATCCGCAGGGGAACGAGGTGCTCGTCCAGTCGGCGGTCCAGGGGCCGCGGGTGACCCAGCGACCCTACACCTGGTCACCCCCCTCCGCGCCGAGGCGAGGCACCACCTACACCCTCATCGCCGGGACGACCACCGCCGCGCAGCAACACCACGGGTACTTCCTCACCACCACGGTCCACGCACTCGTCCCCGAGTTCGACAGCGGGACGCGCACTCCGTGGGTCGAGCAGGCGCCGAGCAAGAGCCGTGCCACCTTCTCCGCGGCCGGGATGGAGATCCACAATGGGGCCGGCGCCCTGGGAACCGTCACGGCCGACAGGGTCGACGTGGACCGCGTGGACACCAGGGCTGTGCACGGCCGCACCGCCAGCGACGGATGGATCGACTTCCCGCAATCGGGCCTGAACGTGCATCAGGGCGGCTCGACGCAGCTGGGCACCCTCTCGGCCGAGAAGGCCGAGGTGGACCGTGTGAACACCAGGGCTGTGCACGGCCGCAACCCCAGCGACGGATGGATCGACTTCCCGCAATCCGGAGTGGACGTACACAAGGACGGGCAGCAGGGGCGGGGGACCGTCTGGGCCGACAGGGCGGACGTGAACGGTGTGAAGACCGCGTGGGTGCAGGGGCCGAGCGACAGCGACGGGTGGATCGAGTTCCCGCCGTCCGGGCTGAACGTGTTCCACGGCCAGGGAAGGGACTGGGGGACCGTCTGGGCCGACAGGGCCGACCTGAACAGCGTGACCACACACTGGACAGAAGGGCCGGACGGGAAGAAGAGCCGCATCACCTTCACCGAAACGGGCGTGAAGATCACCGACCCCGAGAAGAAGCGGGGCACTGTGGTCGCCGGCGAGACCAACGTTCGCAGCGTGGTCACCCCCTGGGTGTCAGGTCCCCAGGAGGGAGCGGGATGGATTGCCTTCCCGAATGAGGGGGTGGACGTGTGCCGGGATGGTCGGGTTACCTTCGGAAGGATCCGATTCGCCTCGTATGAGGAAGTGACGCATGAGGGGACCGGGCGCCCGTTGCACCGAAGGCTGCCCCCTTACGAATGGCCGCCGCGGTCCGGGAACTAGTACTGCAACGACACTCCGTGACCTGTGGCGCGTTGGCTCGTTCAGCCGTCTGTGCTGGAAGAGATAACTGACGGATGGTCAGACGAATTTGGCGACTTCGTGGCGCGGTTCGCGGGCCGCTTCGGGCGCGTGGAGCCTCGGCGGCGGATGGTGTCCTACCTGCGCGGACTGCTCGGAGAAGCAGAGCGGAAGAACGGCTGGACCCTGGCCGAGGCCGCCGGCGACAGCGGCCCCCAGGGGATGCAGCGGCTACTGAAGCAGTACCTGTGGGACGCGGACGCCGTGCGCGACGACGTGCGCGATGCCGTCGTAGAACTACTCGGGGACCCCGAGCACGGCATTCTCATCCTCGACGAGACCGGATTCCTGAAGAAGGGGACCCAGTCGGCTGGTGTGGCCCGCCAGTATTCCGGAACGGCGGGCCGGATCGAGAATTCCCAGGTCGCGGTGTTCCTGGCGTACGGCTCCGGCCGGGGACGGGCGCTGATCGACCGCGAGCTGTACCTGCCGAAGGACTGGACCTCGAATCGTGAACGGTGCCGATCCGCGGGTATCGGAGACGACGTCGAGTTCGCCACCAAACCAGACTTGGGACTGCGGAAGATTTCAAGTCCAGTGAGACGGTCGTGACGCTATGAGGTTTGTGGTGCGGGTTGCCTGCGTTTGGCCGGGTCGTTGATCCACGCCGTCTGCGGGATCTCGGGTGGTCTGGGGCGGCGGCCGAAGCGTTCGGGGTGCCGTGCGTAGGCCTCGGCGAGGGTGACGGCCCGCTGGTCGCGGATCTCCTCGGCGGTGCCGAAGTGGACGCTGGCGGGCGTGTGAAGTCCGATACCCGAGTGCCTGTGCTCGTGGTTGTAGTACGAGATGAAGGCGTCGAACCATTCGCGGGCGTGGGCCAGGGAATCGAACCGCTCAGGGTAGTCGGACATGTACTTGGTGGTCTTGAACTGGGCCTCGCTGTAGGGGTTGTCGTTGGAGACCTTGGGGCGCGAGTGACTCCGGGTGACGCCGAGATCGGTCAGCAGTTGGGAGACCTTCTTGGAGGTCATCGAGGTGCCGCGGTCGGCGTGCACGGTCTCGGAGACGATGCCGTTGCGCGCGATGGTCTCGCGGATCAACTCCTCCGCCCGCTCGGCTGACTCGGCCGCCTCGACGGTGTGGCCGACGATGTAGCGGCTGAAGATGTCGATGATGACGTAGGCGTGGTACCAGATGCCCTTCCTGGGGCCGGCTGCCTTGGTGATGTCCCAGGTGAACACCTGGGAGGGGCCGTCGGCGACCAGTTCGGGCACCGTCTTGGCCGGGTGGGTGGCCTGGCGGCGACGCTCGCCCGACTGGCCCCGCTCGCGCAGGATCCGGTACATCGTGGAGACCGAGCAGTGGTAGCGCCCGGTATCCAGCTCACGGGCCCAGATCTGTGCGGGCGGCAACTCGGCGTACTCGGGGCTGTTCATCAACTCCAGTACGGCGTCACGCTCTTCGGCCGTCAGAGCCGACGGCTGACCCCGAGGTGTTCTTGGCGCGCGGGCGGGTGGCGGCTTCAGCCTGCGGTAGTGGGTGGCCCGGGACCGGCCGGTCAGCCGACACGCGGCCGCGATGCCCAGCTCGTGTTCGACGCCGGCGAACGCCTCGTCCACGACCGGGTCGGCGGCGTGCTTCAGTCCGCGCCCTCGGAGATCATTTCCAAGAGCGCCGACGCTTTTCCCAGGACCTCCGGCGCGGCCTTGTTCCGGGCGAGCTCCTTCTCCAGCCGTTCCACCTGCCGACGCAGCTTCTCGTTCTCGACCTCGGCGGCGGACTTCTTCGGGCGGGCCGGGCTCGTGCGGCGGTCGACCAGGTTGTCCAGGGCCCCGGCATCGCGCGCGGCTCGCCACTCGGTGACGTGCGAGTGGTACAGGCGCTCACGGCGCAGAACCGCACCCTTCTCGCCCTCGGGCGCGGCGTCGTACTCGGCCACGATCCGCAGCTTGTACTCGGGACTGAAGGACTCCGTTGGGAAATTCGCAAACCGGGCTGGGTGATCAGGCTGCCAGGTCGAGTGCGGCGAGGTGCGAGATTCGTGTCTTGCCGAGTGGTGTGTCGGTGAGCCAGGCGTCGAGGCGGATGAGGTTGATCGCGGTGGCGGC